>CAIVFQ010000217.1 GCA_903905285.1 uncultured Alphaproteobacteria bacterium | reverse complement strand
TCGATATCACAATCGCCATCTTCGCCGCCGTCCACGTCAATAAAACTCTAAAACTTAATAATGCTATCTTTATTTAAGCGTTAGGGTCCATTTTATTCGGGTTGTCAAAACCTTGTGGTATAACATTAGTAGGGGAAGCAAGCTCAGGTTCCATTTCTTTTGCTCTTCCTTGATCATCTCTTGACCTCACTTTTGCTCTTTTTGCCATCCTTAATTCCGCAGTGGCAGGAACAGAATCTCCGACATGGGCAACTTTTTTACCATCCTTCGCATTCCTTAGTTTAAGCTTCATTATCTTTCCAAGATCAGCTTCTGCTTTTTTCAAGACATTCTTTTGTACAGAAAGCTGGACTGGTGGTGTGTCTTTAAGATGCAAATGAATCTGTGTTAGTTCCTTTCTTGCCATTTTCCGTTGTGCTGTTAATTGTTTGTGATCTTGTGCCAACTTTGTATATTCTCTCTTATATTCTTTTTCAATCTTAGCCTTTTCCTCGGCAGTTCCTTGCGTCTTGCTACGCTTCTCCTGCGATAATGCTCTTCTTTTTTGTTTAACTTCACTAATGTCTTTTTTAACCTTGGCGTGTTCTTGTGTGAATTCCTCCCTCTGCTTGAAAAATTTCCCTTCTTCCTGAGTTGGCTTGTAATCTTGGACTGCTTTCTCTAGATCGTTTACGCTAGTTTCTAAACCCTTAAGGATTCTCCTCTTAGCTTGAAGATTTTCCGGGGTTGTTTTTTTTGCCTTGATTGCATCCGCATAAAGCTGTCTATTTACAGCTGCCATCTTTTGCACTTCTTGGCCCATAAGGAACCGCGTGCACTCTATGGATTGTTCGATTGACATCATTCCGACTTGACCACGAAAGCCATCTTCTCCCAATAGGCGGAGGGCTAATAGTCCTATCATCGATAATGCTGGTCGTGCTTTGAACATACCAACAGTTTCTGGCAAAAGAACCCTTCGTGGAGATGAATAACCAAGGGCAGCTGCATGCAACTGAACCCGAAGGTCCCAATTTGATTCCTGAATCATCCTGTCAAGCATGCCGATCACGGTTGACTTTTTTACTAAACCAAGCTTTTCCCGGACTTGTTGTGTCTTCGGGGCTTCTTTTAGCCATTTAGCTGGCGGTGCTGCTGCTCTTAGAGGCAGATTTTGCGTTCTCATGGAGGTTTCGATTCCTTCAACAACATCCTGTTTCGCTGGTTGTCTCTTGGGCGGCATAGACCAACCGGCCGAGCTGGCCAAAAGCGTTAGGGACAAAATGGTAAGGCCGTTCAGGGCCGTTTTCTTTAAAGACATATCAATTTTCCTTTACCTAAATTTAATAAAAATAATGGAATTTTTATTATTTCAGTAAATTATTAATATGTTCTTAACTTGGTGGGGATTGTTTTGTTGCCCTCAAGATGTCACCCCCGCGCAGAGGCGGGGGTCCAGAGAAATACAACTGGATTCCTGCCTTCGCAGGAATGACAAAGGGGGGAGCAGGAATGACAAAGGGGCCCGCGATGACAAAGGGGGTGTGGTAATCTCCTGAAAAAGTGTGTGCCCAATAACAGGAGATCACCACGGAGCAATGCTCCTCGTGATGACGTGGGGGTGGGCTACTCTTTTTCAGCCTCTATTTGACTTCGGTTCGCACAACGGCTTGGGCACCCTCAAAAAGCTGACCGATAAAAACCTGTTGTTCTTGAAGGTGTTTTTCGACAAGGCGCATTTGCTTACGATCTTGTAAGATGTCCAGTATGCGTTGTTCAGGGCTTTTTAAGCGCAAAGCAGACTCTCTTGTGAAGTCGAATCCCTTGTGTACAGCACTTGTTCCGCCTTTGATTGCAAGTATAGCCAATTCAGCAGCTGTATCAACAGCATAACTGGCTAAATGTTGACTTACCAGAACTGTTGAACGGCCGGCATTAGCAGTCCCACTTGTCACGTTTTCAACCACACCAGCGCTCCAAAACATTAAGCCGCCAAATGTTTGACGGAGTTCCTTAACTAGTTCACAAAGTCCTTCACTGGCGTGGGCACAATTCCCTAATGCGGTTACCATAAATCCACTGACAAGAATATATTTAAAAAATTTCATCGCTATAATCCTTTTCTAAAAATTGAAGACCTAAAGATTTAAGAATAAAGGAAATGTCTTAAGAGAATGTTAAGGGCGCGCTGACGGGCGAAGATTACCGCACGCTTTAAGGTTCTTTGCAGTGATGGGTTTTATAGGATTGGTGCATTAACCCCTTACGCAAGATCACCAACACGATTAAGCCTAAGACAATCATGGTGCTGAAAATGGGTGTGATGGTGCCATTGTAAAAGGCTGCTGTCAGCATAACAAAACTTGAAATTAGACCGTTTCGGACTAATGCTACCCAGGCAATAGCAAGCCCACGATCTGTTGTTGTGCTTTCATAAGCCCACGTTGCGCACGTTGAATTGGAAAAGGGCAGGCCAAAGTTTAACAAACAAATGGCGCTTAAGATGTAAAGGGGTAATTCCCCCTTTGAAGAGAACAGGCAAAATAAAGCACTGCTGATGAAAAGGCAAAGGGTTATCAGCCCAATCTGTAAAGACCGTTCCAACCCTAACCGGGGCAAAAATTGCCTGTAAAGAATGGCCCCTAAAAAGTTTGCACCCACAGGGATTAATTGCAAATAAGAAAACGTGATCGGCGTGCATTGAAAATGATCAATAAACAGGAACGAACTGTTGGCTGAATAGATGCACGCAATCACAATCGGCACGCAATGACCAAGGGTCATGGTCATGAAATAAGAATCTGTCACCAAAAGCAAACTTTTGTCCCATAAAGCTGACCAGTCATTTTCTTGTTTATGGCTGGACGACAGGGTTTCCTCTAATATCCAATACAAAGAAATAAAAACAATAAGCGACCCCACCATCAACAGCCAAAAATTTATTTGCCAGTTAAACCGTTCAAAAAGCTGGGCACCCAAGACAGGGGCAATGGCAAAGGTGATGGGGAACATGGTGTGATACATGGCAATATAGCGGGCGTATTTTATGCCGTGAAACATATCAGACAAAATGACCAGGGTTATGACGCTCATCCCGCCGGAACCTGCTGCCTGGACTATTCGCCCAATCAGGAATAAATAAATGCCTGACGATAAGGCACAGATTAACGAACCCACCGAAAAAATCATCAGGGATATCAGCATGATTCGCCGCCTGCCATGCATATCAGTCCAACGGCCGTAAAAAAGGGCGGTTAACGAAGAAAGAAGGGGCGATACCATTAAACTAAGTTGAATCACCCACTCTTGGGTTTGAAAGAAACGGGTTAAGTAAGGCATGCAGGGGATATAAATATCCATGCTGGCAATTTTCAAAGCCAGACAGATAAATAACAAAGGTGGCACTAATTTTAGGCGCCAGGAAGAAACAACTTGATCGTTCACTTTTTGGTGGTTCACTCTTGATCATTTATTACAGATAGGGTGCCATTCGTAAGGCACAATAGGTGAGTATACCACAGGCGCCCGCCCGTTTAAAAGCAAGAAGGCTTTCTAGAAAGGCCTGATCTGTATCAATCCAACCATTTTGTCCGGCCGCCATAATCGATGCGTATTCGCCGCTGACTTGGTACGCTAGGGTCGGTATTTGAAAAGTGTGCGCCACACGGTAGACAACATCCAGATAGGGTAACCCGGGCTTGACGATCAGCATGTCGGCCCCCTCTTGAATATCAAGGGCAACCTCACGGAGGGCTTCGTTTGCATTGGCGGGGTTCAGTTGGTATGTTTTTTTATCGGGCAGCCCTTTAAGGGTGGAAACACCAATAGCATGTCGAAAGGGCCCATAAAAAGCTGAGGCATATTTAATGGCATAACTAATGATCAGTGTTTGGTTAAACCCATGACTATCAAGAAAACGTCGTATGACCCCAATTCGCCCATCCATCATGTCAGAAGGGGCAATGGCATCGGCGCCTGCCTGGGCCTGATTTAACGCCTGTTGGCATAACATATCGATTGTCTGGTCATTATCAACCTGATGATTGACAATAAGGCCGTCATGGCCATGATCTGTGTAGGGATCAAGCGCAACATCCGTGATAATGCCTAGATTCGGATTAAGCGACTTAATAAGGCGAATAGCCTGACAAACAAGATTATCAGGTTTTAATGCCTCTTTCCCCTCGGGCGTTTTTAAAGACGGCGGCGTGACGGGAAATAGAGCGATGGCTGTAATGCCCGCTGTGTTGATTTGATCGATAAGGGCGGGTAATTCCTCTAAGGCATACCGTTGAACGCCCGGCAAGCTGGTAATATGCGCGGCCGTTTCAGCGGTTCGAATAAAAATGGGCAGAATCAAATCTTTCAAGGTTAAAGACGATTCGGCAACCAAATCACGCACCCACGGACTTTGGCGGAGGCGTCGAAGACGCGTATTGGGAAATTGACCGGAGAAAGGCATTAATGTTGAGTCCTTTAGGCGTAAGATTGGTCGTTGTTTTGCTGACTTTGTTGGCGTTGCCACATGGCGGCGTAAAGGCCCCCCTTCAATAATAATGTTTCATGGTTTCCCTGTTCAGCAATTTGGCCCTCTTCTAAAACAAGAATATCATCGGCGTCAATAATCGTAGACAGGCGATGGGCAATAATCAACGTTGTATGATGGTTGGAAATAACTTTCAAGTTTTCTTGAATTTCCTTTTCGGTGCGCGTATCAAGGGCCGAAGTGGCCTCGTCAAAGACAAAGATCTTTGGTTGTTTCAACAACATACGGGCAATGGCCACGCGTTGCTTTTCACCCCCTGAAAGTTTTAAGCCTCGTTCCCCTACACGTGTTTCGTATCCTTGTGGTAACGATTGAATGAAATCATGAAGGCGCGCTTGTTTGGCCGCTTGCTCAATCTCATATTGGGTTGCATCGGGACGCCCATAGGCGATGTTATAAAGAATCGTGTCATTAAATAAGACGGTGTCTTGCGGCACCATTCCAATTAAGTCGCGTACACTGGTCTGTGTCACATGGCGGATATCTTGATTATCAATCAGAATGCTGCCCGCTGAAACGTCATAAAATCGAAATAAAAGGCGAGATAACGTTGATTTTCCAGCGCCACTGGTGCCAACCACCGCTAAAGTTTTTCCGGCTGGAACAGTAAAACTAAGGTTCATTAAAATAGGACGATCAGATTGATAGGCAAAGCTAACGTTGTCAAAAACAATTTTCCCCCCATGAAAAGCGATGGGTTTTGCGTTGGAAATATCTTTAATATCTTGGGGTTCATCTAACAGGTGGAACATTTCTTCCAGGTTCACCAGCGCCAGTTTAATTTCGCGATAGGCAAAGCCCAGATTGAATAAAGGAACTGCCAATTGAATCAGAAAAATATTAACAGCAATCAAATCGCCCGTGGTCATTGTATTTTGAGTAATGCCTCTGCTGGCGACAATCATGACAGCGATGAGCCCTAAAGACATGATGAAGGCTTGGCCAATGTTTAAGTACGACAAACTGATCTTACTTTTAACGGCTGCTATTTCATATTGACGCAAAGCCGCATCAAAACGGTTTTTTTCATGGGCTTCATTCGAAAAGTATTTGACGGTTTCGTAATTCAATAAGCTGTCGATGGCTTTGGTTTGAGCCTGATTGTCATTGGTATTCATTGAACGTACGTAATGAATGCGCCATTCGGTTAGCTTAAGGGTGTAAAAAATATACGCCGCCATGGTGACCAGAATGATTACGGAAAAGCTGAAACCGTAAAACCACCACAACGTGCCGCATACTAAGACAATCTCAACAAAGGTGGGAAGAATGCTAAACGTTAGAAAGGTTAAAAGGGTTTCAATGGACTTGGTTCCCCGTTCAATGATGCGGGTAATGCCGCCTGTTTGGCGGTCAAGATGGAACCGTAAACTTAAACGATGCAGATGGTCGAAAACCTTAACACCAACTTGGCGTAAGGCGCGCTGGGAAACCTGGGCAAAAACAGCGTCCCGTACCTCTGAAAACAAGGATGAAATTAATCGGGCGGCCCCATAAAAAAGGATCAAGGTGTAAGGAATAACCTTAGGATTGGCCAATAAATCATCAACAACATATTTCCAAACCAAGGGAGTTGTTAATAAAACAATCTTTGACAAAATCAAAGCGGCTGAGGCGACAATGACACGCCAGCGCACGCCGGGCATGCACTGTGGCCATAGAGATGGCCATAATTTGCGAAAGGTTGTGAATTTTGGTGTTGACATAATGGTGCAGACTTCCCATCTACTAAAATAGTAACTGTAATAAGATTGCTGATTTAACAGAAATTTGCTATAGACAAATTGAGCATTCTATAAAGGTAATGGGCATGTCGATTGGTTCTAAACCGGTTCTATTGAGTGAAAAAAAGCAGCCGCGCCGCCGTCATCTTTACGAAGGCCGGACGAAGACTTTGTTTGATGGACCTGATCCTGGTACATTTGTTTTGTATTTTAAAGACGACTGTAAGAAACAAGATAATGTGGTTGTCACAGGCAAAGGGACCGTTAATAACCGGATGTCGGAAATGTTTATGGTGCGCCTTAATGAGATTGGCGTTCAAACCCATTTCTTGCGCCGTTTAAATATGCGCGAACAATTGGTTCGTGCTACTGAGGCCTTGCCTTTCTATATGATGGTCCATAACCTGGCCATCGGTAGTTTTGCGAAACGTCTAAACCTTGAAGAGGGGATGTTGTTGCCTGAAGTTATTCCTGAATTTCATGTCAAGAATAAACAACTTTCAGAATCAATGATCTCTGAACGTCATATTACAACGTTGGGTTGGGCTGATTCGGAAGAACTTGATTGCATCAAAGAAATGATCCAGCGGATTAATGATTTTCTGTGTGGGCAGTTTATTGCCCTTGGTTTGCGTTTAATACGCTATAACTTGGAATTCGGCAGAGTTTACCTGTCTGAGTATCTTGGCGATACGCAAATTGTTTTGATTGACGAGATTAGCATCGATAGCTGCAGCGTTTTAGATATTGCTTCAGGGCAACGTCTGGACATTGATTCGCTGAGTGATGAAGATCTTAAATTGTGTAATCAGCGCTCTCTTTACCATAAGTTAGCGGGTCGATTTGGTCTTTTGACGCCAGGTGGGCCAACAGATTTGTTGAATAGAGAAGAAACCCTTTAATGTCTTTAGCCAGTGATGTCCTTGAAGGGCTTCTTCGTGAGTCCTTTCCCAGTGCTGTGATAGAAATTCAAGACTTGGTTGGTGATGGTGATCATTACCAAGTGGCAGTTTTCAGTAATGATTTTGTCGGAAAGACAAGGGTGCAACGGCACCAAATGGTTTACCAAGCCTTAAAAGGTAAGATGGGTCATGAGTTACATGCTATGGCCCTTAAGACGGGCATTTTGCCCGTATAAATTTCAAAAAGGATGATTCTTATGATTACTGCGCAAGAACGAATTCAGGCCGATATTACTGCAAACGCGGTTGTTGTTTATATGAAAGGAACGGCTGAAACCCCTCAATGTGGCTTTTCGGCTATTGTCGTGCAAATTTTGACATCTTTAGGCGTGCCGTTTAAAGACGTGAACGTGCTGGCTGACCATGAGGTTCGTCAGGGGATTAAGGACTTTAGCAATTGGCCCACAATTCCACAGCTGTATATTCAAGGTGAATTTATTGGTGGATGTGATATTGTTCGCGAAATGCATCAAGCTGGCGAGTTACAAGAGTTTCTGAAAGAAAAAGGCATTCTTGCTGTTTGAAGGTCTGCCTTGAAAATTTACAAGACTTTGTCGATCAACTTCAAAATGCTGGGGTTGAGAATGCAAGGCGTGAGCTGACGCTGTTAATTGCCTTCGTTCAAAATCGGCCTTACTCAGACGTTTTTTTCGACCCGAACCTTAGTGCTGAAGACTATGGCCGCTTGGTTCCCCTGCTGCAACGTCGCTGTAAAGGCGAGCCGTTATCAAAAATTACTGGCCAGCGTGAGTTTTGGAGCCTGCTTTTTAAGGTGACGGCTGATACGCTTGACCCCCGGCCTGACAGTGAGACAATCATTCAAGCTGTTTTAAATTATTTTCCTGCTCAGCATCAAACTCTTAAGTTGATTGATTTTGGTGCTGGCACTGGCTGTTTGTTACTTAGTGCGTTATCGGAATACCCTAACGGTGTGGGGGTTGGGGTGGATATCAGCGATGCCGCGCTGGCTGTGGCGCAGCAGAATGCGCAACAGCTGGGGCTGAGCCAACGGGCCTCTTTTGTGCAGAGTAACTGGGCAGAAAATTTACAAGGGGAGTTTGATATTTTAATCAGCAACCCCCCTTATATCGGTTTGAGCGAACCTTTAGAGATAGCGGTTAAAGAATATGACCCACCGCAGGCATTGTATGGCGGAGAGGATGGCTTAGAAGCTTATCGAGCCTTATTGCCTCAGCTAAAGCGATTGATGCACCCTAAAAGTTTAGCCTTTATAGAGATTGGGCAAGGGCAGGGGGGTGCTGTTCGTTCTATCGGCGAGGAGGCGGGGCTGATTTGCGTATCTACTTATCCCGACTTGGCTGGTATTGAAAGGGTGGTGGTGTTTGGGGTAGATCGGCATAAATAAAAAATTATATTAAATTTTATCTAAAAATATGCAATCATGTGAGTTATGTTAATGAAACATGAGGAATAGCATATGGGATCGAATTTGACTAAATATTTTGCAGAGTTCTTGGGAACGTTGCTTTTGGTTGTTGTTGGTGTTGGTTTTGGTGCTGCCGTTTTGGCCGGAAAATCCATTGGTTTTTTAGGTGTCGCTTTCGCCTTCGGATTGACACTTATGTTGCTGGCTTATTGTATTGGCCCTGTCTCTGGGTGCCACATTAACCCTGCTGTCACGTTGGGTCTTTGCTTTGCCCGTAAATTTCCCATTTCCCAAGTCATTCCTTATATCGTTGTGCAATTGGTTGGGGCCATTGCCGGAGCGGCAGTCGTTTGGTTCATTGCTTCTGGTAAAGCTGGTTTTAATGTACATGAAGGATTTGCTGCCAATGGGTTTGGTGATCATTCGCCTTCGGGGTATACAGCACTTGCCGTGGCTGTGACAGAAATCATCATGACAGCCTTATTAATCTTCGTCGTATTATGCACGACCAGGGTCAAATTTCCCGCAGGCTGTCGTGAATTTGCGATTGGTATCACTTTGATTGCCATTCATTTGGTTAGCATTCCGGTCACAAACACCTCTGTGAACTTTGCACGGACTTTGGCCACGGCTGTTTTTGTGGGGGACGGTTTCTTGAACCAGCTTTGGTTGTTTGCTGTGTCGCATGTGATCGCCGCTGTTTTAGCTGTTATTGTTTACCAGGGGCTTTATCCTACTAAAAAGGCTTAAGAAGTAGACGATAGGGTCGTCATTGTTATGCCCTTTTCAGGGGTTTGCAATGACGACTTGTTATGACAATAATCTCTTGTTTAGAACATTGATCGTATTTTGAGATCATCGCCAAAATATGCATGAATAATTTCCAGGTATTCTTGTGTTTTCATAAATTCTTTTGTTTGACGAATTAATTCACCGATTACGTAAGGGTCTGTATCATCCACGACAAAGGGACTTTTTTTGCCTTTTCCTTTTGTTAAAAGAATCTCAATATGACGATAGTTCTCTTGGTTTCCATCTTTATCTGCAAAAGCAGATTTAACACCATCCTGTACATTGGAATCCAAAGATTGAAACATTGCTGTCATTAACAGCTTTAGGTTTCCAGGAAGGTTCCTTTGAGGTATCGCCTGCTTTTTACCAGAAGCAGCAGGGGGCTTGCGCCAGCCTTCAGGAAGCCCAGACCCCAGTCCCAGTATGTTGATTCTGTCTATGAATCTTTCTTTTAATATGTCGCTGATTTGTATTTCCCTTTCTTCCTTTGTTAGAGAAGAATTCAAGTTTACTAGATGAATTTTTTCTAATTGAGAAGAATGGAATGCTTTTTCTTCTTTTTTCAGCATCCCCCGGGCTTCTGATAAAGATAACAACGCTGGATTATAATGGAGTCCTCCGGAATCGTAAGCTGCTACGGTTTCCCCACTTTGAGTTTTCATTCTAATAGGTTCAACAGCTCCTGGAAAAGCCATGGCCGCGCCTGCAACGTCGCTTAATTTGAAGTTTTGTTTTGGGTCCCTTTTTGCGTTTTTAGTGGTCAATAGGATGGTTTCATGTGTAATTGCGTCACAAACAGGAATAACAAGCAGAT
>CAIVFQ010000216.1 GCA_903905285.1 uncultured Alphaproteobacteria bacterium | reverse complement strand
GACTATCTCTTCTTTGAGGGCTTCTATCTCTTTATCTTTTTTATCCATACAAAACTTATGAATGATTTGAACAAAACTTTAAACACTTTTTTCTTTCCCAACCTGGGTAGTTACAAAATCTTCTTCGTTTCAAAAAAACTCCTAGCAATCTAAAAAAAACATTAATAAGATCAAAGGTGCTTTGACAGGTAAATACAAAACCTTCAAGCTTAAAAAAATACCTCCCTATACAAAAAAATTGCCTTTCCACCCAATAGTTAAGGTTAAGTAGAAAGTTCTATGATCATAAAAAAAAGTCGCCCTCGCCCCTATGGCCGTGTAAAAACCGGCAAGGGAATGGGCAATAACGAACAAATGTCCAGTTTCGAGCCGTCTCGACACGAAAACTCCAAACCACGTCCTCAAAACGGTCCTCGGAACTATCAGCATCTTTTCGACAAATACACAAACCTAGGACGAGAATCCATGTCTTGCGGCGATCGTGTCACGGCAGAATTTCATTACCAGCATGCTGATCATTATTTGCGGCTGTTAAACGAACGCCAAAGCCAACGGCCTCACCCACAGCCAGACAGAAATGATAATCGGGGTGATCCCGCTCCTGTTGATGTGGCACCCGAAAGTGATATAGAATCTGGGAACGAATCATCTTCTTAAGGAGACCATATGACTCCTGATCTCTATACACAACGGGCCCAGGCCCATTTGCAAAATGCACAGCTGTTGGCTTTGCGCGAAAACCACCAACAGCTAACTCCCTTTCATTTATTAAAAGTTTTCTTAGACGATGCCGAAGGCTTAGCAGCACAATTGCTGTCTAAGGCCACGGTTAATGTCAAGGAACTAACTGCCAAAGCTCAACAGGAACTGACTAAATTACCAAAGGTTTCAGGGAATGCTCAGGTTTATTTAAGCCCTGAGATGGCCAAAGTTTTAGCCACAGCCGAATCCCTGGCCACCAAAGGGGATGACCAATTCATCAGTCAAGAGACGATCATCTTGGCCCTGGCCACGACCCCACCCACACAACAGATGTTTGAGCAATGCGGCGGGAAAACCGAAAATCTTTCCGAGGCCATTCAACAATTGCGCCAGGGACGAAAGGTTCAGTCAGCATCGGCCGAAGAAACCTATGATGCCTTAAACCGGTATGCCCGTGATTTGACAAAGGCCGCCCGCGAAGGAAAAATTGACCCTGTCATTGGCCGTGATGAAGAAATTCGCCGGACTTTACAGGTATTGTCACGACGCACCAAAAATAATCCTGTTTTAATTGGGGAACCTGGGGTTGGTAAAACTGCCATTGCCGAAGGATTAGCCCAACGCATTGTAAACGGTGACGTGCCTGAATCGATGCGCAACACCCGCCTGATGGCCCTTGATTTAGGGGCCCTGTTGGCCGGAGCCAAGTTTAGGGGAGAATTTGAGGAACGTCTAAAGGCCGTGCTGCATGAAATAACCGAAGCCCACGGGGACGTTATTGTTTTCATTGATGAATTGCACACCCTGGTGGGGGCCGGCAAGGGCGATGGCGCCATGGATGCCTCTAACATGTTAAAACCTGCCCTGGCACGGGGAGAGTTGCATTGTATTGGCGCCACCACATTAGATGAATATCGCCAACACATTGAAAAGGACCCTGCCCTCGCCCGTCGCTTTCAACCTGTTATGGTTGACGAACCAACAGTGGAAGATTCCATTTCCATTCTGCGCGGTTTGAAAGAAAAATACGAACTGCACCATGGCGTGCGCATCAGTGATGGCGCGATTGTCGCCGCGTGCACTTATTCGCACCGATACATTAGTGAACGGTTTTTACCCGATAAAGCCATTGATTTGATGGATGAAGCGGCCAGCCGCCTGCGCATGATTGTGGATTCCAAGCCAGAGGATATTGATGAACTAGATCGCCGCAGCCTGCAATTGCAAATTGAACGGGAGGCTTTAAAGAAAGAAACCGATTCGGCATCGAAAGAGCGCCTGGTGAAATTAGAACAAGACTTGGCTGTGTTAGAGGAAAAACGCACAACCCTAACCACCGCCTGGCAGCTGCAAAAAGGCACACTGCAACAAGCCCGCAAATTAAAAAGCCAACTAGACAGCCTGCGGTCAGAATTAGACCTGGCCCAACGTCAGGGGAACCTGGCCCGCGCTGGCGAAATTTTATATGGGTTAATTCCCAATCTTGAAAAAGAACTGCAAGATCTGCACCAACAGAACGAACAAAAATCTTTAAAGGAAGAAGTAACCGAACAAGACATTGCCTTAATCGTTGAGCGTTGGACAGGCATACCGGTTGAAAAAATGTTAACCGGGGAAGTTGAAAAACTGTTGTCGATGGAAACCTATTTAGAACAGCGTGTCATCGGCCAGAAGACAGCGATCAAAGCCATCAGCAACGCGGTGCGTCGCGCCCGGGCCGGTTTGCAAGACCCGAATCGCCCCATGGGATCATTTTTATTTTTAGGCCCCACAGGTGTCGGGAAAACCGAATTAACCAAAGCCTTAGCAGAATTTTTGTTTGACGATGCAGCCAGCATGATTCGCCTGGATATGTCAGAGTATATGGAAAAACATTCGGTAGCACGCCTGATTGGTGCCCCTCCCGGTTATGTGGGCTTTGAACAAGGCGGAGAATTAACCGAAGCCGTACGCCGCAAACCCTATAGCGTGATTTTGTTTGACGAGGTGGAAAAAGCCCATCGGGATGTCTTTAACGTGTTGTTACAAGTTTTAGACGATGGGCGGCTGACCGACAGCCAAGGCCGTACGGTGAATTTTAAAAACACATTGATTATTTTAACCTCAAATTTAGGATCAGAGGCGTATTTGTCGGCAACGCAGGAGGCGTCAGATGATGTTCCAGGGCCCGTTCGTGATGCTGTTATGAATGCAGTGAGACAAGCCTTTCGCCCAGAATTTCTGAACCGGTTAGATGAAATTATTATTTTCAACCGCCTACATCAAAAGGATCTGACAAAGATTGTTGAGATTCAGTTACAGCTGCTGGCCAAACGTCTAACAGATAGGCACATAACCTTAACGTGGAATGAAGAGGTTCTGAAAGGCCTGGCCACTGCCGGTTACGACCCAATCTACGGCGCCCGCCCCCTAAAACGCGTAATCCAACACCAAGTCCAAGACCCCCTAGCCCTGAAACTGTTAAACGGTGAGGTAAAGGAAGGACAAGAGGTGAAGGTTCGGTGGGGAAATACGGGAATAGAGATCTAGCTAGGCCCCATTTTATTTCGTCATATAGATAAACTCTTATGAATTATAGTAATTCCCAATACATGCCACATTCAAGCTGCAAGTGCAACACAGTGTAAATTTTCATTAAAGACCTGAAGAGGAGTTTTCCACATCAGTTTCTTTCTTGG
>CAIVFQ010000215.1 GCA_903905285.1 uncultured Alphaproteobacteria bacterium | reverse complement strand
GTAACGTTGATGCCCTCTAACAATTCCATTCTTATAATGCTCTTCGCTCTCACAAAATTTACATTTCGCCATAACTAGGCCCCTTCCTTCTAAAAAACCTCAGGGCATTATATCAAAAACTATCTATGGTTAAAAGTCTCCAAATTAGCAAGGCTATTAAATATTTGTTAACAAATAAACATTAGAATGTAAGAGAAGATTGAAATTTAACAAATATTGGAGATAGAAATGAAATTGTTCGTAAAAATGTTAACCATAGCCAGTATCGTTATGGCTGGTACAGGAGCATCGGCTGACGGCACAGAAGCAGTTGCGGATAGCCACCGTATTTACCGCGAGGTATTTGATACTTACACAGCAGCGAAAAAAAATCCCCAAAAATGGGAGAAATGTGGCAAGAGGCCCTTGCTGAACTTGAAGCTGTTTGTAAACAAAATTGTACAAGAAGTGCATGTGGAACTAAAGGTGGTAATAATGTGTGTATTACGAGTTGCCCAACAATTAGTAATTGTATGAAGGGTGATGTAAATGCTCACAGAAAAGTTCTAGCTACCAAGGGCATGAAACTAGATAAAAATGGCGTGCCTGTTAAGAATGTAGCTCCTGGCAAAGTTTCACCAACCGCCGCTTCAGCCGTTGGCGATGACGTAGAAGAAGAGGCTGCACCAGCTGCAGCAGCAAGAAGAACATCTGTTACGAGACAACAAAATAGCAGAAGTAGCAGCGCTTCACTCCTGCGCACTCCTACTGCCTCCTCGGAGGACGATGACGGTTTAGACGAAGAAGCTCTCTTAGATGAAGAAGGCACTAGCAGTTTCTCCTCAATAGGAAGCGCCCTAAAAAGAACAGCGACACAAACAGCACATGGTGTAATTAAAAAAGGCGCTGCTGTTGTGGCACCTTCAAGCCGTAGCCGTTCTAGCTCACTTTCGGGCGAACAAGACGACAGTGGTTCTTGCAGTGTAAATCCTAACTTAGCAAAACTAGAAGCTGCTGCGACAAAGACAAAAGCGACCTTGGCCGCTGAAACCGCCGCTGCTGCTGCAACAAAAGCCGCACCAAGAACTGCTCCAGCTCCTGTTTCAAAAGCTCCGGCTCCAGTAGTTGCTGCTCCAGTATCCAAAAGCCCTTGCGAACTAGCAGGTGAAGCTAACGGTATGAGTCCCGACGATGCTCAAGCTAACGGCCTTTGCTAAGGTCTCTATTACGAGCAGACAGAAAAAACTCAACCACCCCCATCAGGGGGTGGTTTTTTTATACGTTAAAACGGAAATGGAAAATATCGCCATCTTTTACAAGATAATCGCGTCCCTCTTGACGCCATTTGCCTGCGGTTTTGGCCCCTTGTTCCCCTTGACAGGAAACATAATCTTCGTACCCAACGGTTTCGGCACAAATAAAGCCCCGTTCAAAATCTGAATGAATGGCCCCGGCTACCTGAGGCGCTTTGGCACCTTGATAAACCGTCCACGCACGGGCTTCTTTCGGGCCTACCGTGAAAAAGGTTAATAAATCTAACAGCTGGTACCCCGCCTTAATCACCTGTTTTAGACCAGTTTCTTTCAAGCCCAGGCTTTCTAAATACTCTTGCTGTTCCTCTGCTGATTCTAGGCTAGAAACCTCGGCCTCGATCGCCGCAGAAATAATAACGGCTTGTGCCCCTTGCTTATGGGCATAGTCGAACACAGCCTGCGTATGGTGATTTCCAACAGCGGCTTCGTGTTCGGCCACGTTACATGCGTATAAAATTGGTTTGCTGGTCAACAATTGCAGCTGTTTAAACAAGGGCATTTCATCTGCTGTGGGGGATATTGACAGGGCTGGTTTCCCTTCCTGTAAGGCCACCAATACCTTTTGAATAATCGGAAGAAAAGCCTTCGCTTCAGCATCATTAGACCTTAGTTTTTTTTCAAAACTGTGCGCGCGCCGTTCTAAACTGTCTAAATCGGCCAACATCAGTTCGGTTTCGATGGTTGTCATATCGCGCAAGGGATCAACGGAACCTTCGACATGCGTAATGTCATCATCTTCAAAGCATCTTAGAACATGAATGATGGCATCGGTAGAGCGGATATGGCCCAAAAATTGGTTACCTAATCCCTCGCCTTTACTGGCACCCCTTACTAGGCCTGCAATGTCGACGAACTCTAATTGTGTGGGAATTATTTTTGCTGATTGGGCAATGCGGGCAACCGTCTGCAACCGCTCGTCAGGAACACCGACCCTGCCCGTATTGGGTTCAATGGTACAAAAAGGATAATTCGCCGCTTCAGCCGCAGCTGTTGCCGTTAAGGCATTAAATAAAGTTGATTTACCTACATTCGGCAAACCAACAATTCCACAGTTAAATCCCATTTTTAAAAATCTTTGATACTATATACTTAGGAACCAAGCCTAATTGTTTTGTTAGGTTTTGTGAATCCATTTTAATAGATTCACAAAACCTAAAGTTACTTATTTAATGCCGTAAAAGTCTTTAACCCCTTGAAGCATAATAAAAAATTCCTCTTCGTTTGGCGTGGTTTCATCAGCGCCTTCAATAAAGGTTCCCCCAATAACTCCCACATCATTTTGAGGCGAGCCTAACAACTTTTTAGGAAATATGTAAAAAGAACGCTTAACTTTGAAACCGCTTTTGGTTTTGCCTTCTTTAAAGTAAACCAAAATCATATGTTGTAAGTCTTGAACATTTTGATCTTTCAACATAATCAAATGTCCTTGAACAGGAACCACTTTATCATCTTTTGAAAGGTCTCTGGCTCCCAAACCTGTACAGTTGAAGATAAACTGTGATTCGATTTGGTTAAAGTCTGTGATTTTTTGTTGTTTAAAGGTGACTTTTCCTTCCAAGGCTTGTCTTAAAGATTGCATCAATAATCCCGTATCAACAAAGATACCATCGTCATAGACTATCATCGGGCGTTTTGTACCATTGCCAAAATCAAGTGTGACATCTTTGGCTGGTTGCATCACAACACCAACATAAGGTTCTAGGCCTGATTCTTCACGGGTTTCAAAATAGGTTGGAACGATAACTGCACCTGCTTTTATAACGGGGTGCTCACCTTTGGCAACTTTGGCAAAAAAGCGATAGGCATCAATGCCAATTTTATTCACGACTTTTTGTAATTCAGGTTCATTATCCATAGAAACAGGGGCAATCAAACCACCTGCGTTGTGCGACGTTAACCCATCGAATTTCTCAGCGATAATCTTGATATTGGTATAGCCTTGACTGACCAATTCCAAGGCTGTAAACAACCCAATTGCGCCTGCACCAACAATAGTAATTTCACTATCCTTGGCTAATTCAGAGCCGGCTTCTCTTTGTAAAACTTCGATGACATATCCAGCTGCACCAGGGGCCAGTGTCCATCCACTGCCACCGTGGCCAAAGTTATCAGCAATATATTTCTTACCAAGCCGATTCACAGAGAAAGATGGTGACCCATGCCGCATCGGTCGATGACACAATATCTTTTTACCCAGATGTTTTAATTCTAATTTGGGCGGGGTAATTTTCCGAATTTCAACAGGCCTTTCAGAATGATTGATATAGAAAAAACCAGTTATTCCCGCCATAAGAATGATAATCGAAACTAGCCACGTTTTGCTTAAGCTTTTTGTCATGAAGTTCTTTGAAAAAGTAAATTTGAAACTCTGAAAAAGTAACAAAGTATTGATGAGCAATCAAATTATTTTTAATAAAATCCAAACATTTATGATCCTATTGATTTCAGGATTTAAACTCGATAATATCCAGAAAAACATAAAGAAGATCCAACCTTGCCTTATCAACGGCGTCCCAGTGTTGAAATCATTAAATTTGAACGGGTTGGATTACAATATTCAACGGGTCAAACTGTTTTTTATGAATTAAGCTATTCGTTTTTTGCTGGTACATTTTACTTTCTAACAGGCCCCAGTGGCGTTGGAAAAACATCACTGCTTAAGCTGATCTATCGGGGATTTAAAGCCTCTGAAGGGAAAATTAGCGTTTTTGGTCGTGATGTTGATAGCTTATCAGCTTCTGAACTGCCCAGCTTTCGGCAACGCATGGGTCTGGTATTTCAAGACTGCCGACTTATTGATCATCTATCCGTTTTAGATAACGTTGCTTTGGCTTTAAAAATTACGGGTACAGATACACGTCGCTCGCGCACCTATGCAACAGAATTACTCCATTGGGTGGGGTTAGGTGACCATTTAGATAATCTGCCGTTGCAGCTGTCAGATGGACAAAAACAACGGGTGGCAATTGCCCGCGCTGTGATTACCCGCCCCTTGCTTTTATTGGCTGACGAACCAACGGGCAACTTAGATGCCCACAGCGCCCATCGACTTATGTCATTGTTTGAAGAACTGAACAAGATGGGAACCAGCATTGTCCTGGCCACCCACAATCAGGCCCTGGTCAGCGCCTTTCCTTATATTGAATTGAGCTTACATCAAGGGCAAATTCAGGCTAAACCCCCTCTTCAAAATCGGCACCCCCGTGATTATTACTAAAAAATCTTTCATTCAACAATTTCCCTTAAATCAAGATGTTGGGCAAACCTATCTGTCTTGGACGGTAGGATTATTAAGCGTTGTCATGGTTTTTATTTTAACGGGATTCTTCAGCTTTTATGATCCCTATACTGATTTAAATTCTGAACCCAGCTTCACCATCGAAATACCCTTTCTTAGCGAAAATCCAGACCATTCATCTGTTTTAGTGGAAAGAGTTTTGGTTTTTTTGAAAACCGTACCTGCCCTGAAAAAAATAGAAGTAGTAGAAAAAGACGACTTATTAAAATTGTTAGAGCCATGGGTGAATAACCAAAGCAATCTTGCAGATTTGAATTTGCCCGTTTTTATTGATATCACCGTGGATAATTCTATTCCCCTTGATACAAAACTTTTAA
Organism: uncultured Alphaproteobacteria bacterium; assembly: GCA_903905285.1. Lineage (GTDB taxonomy): Bacteria > Pseudomonadota > Alphaproteobacteria > Paracaedibacterales > CAIULA01 > Finniella. Next base: position 18,937 of record CAIVFQ010000215.1, on the reverse strand, counting down.
CACACCAACTGCGTCAGATTGCGGCTGGCATTCATGTGGAACCATATGGTCGGTGGAAATCTATGGCTAAAATTCATCATCGCACCTTTCAGGTATTAGCGTTAGGGTGTGTTGGACTTATTTTGTCAATCATGATGATGCTAGTCAGTCTGGTGACCAAAACGTCTTTAATGGCGTATCGTTCGATTGTTGATATTTTGCGGCTGATGGGCGCAAAAAACGCGTTTATTGCGCGGCAATTTCAAACCCAAGCTTTCACCAGCTGTTTAAAAGGGGGCTTTGCCGGGCTGATCTTCGGCTTGATCATGGTTTACGGGCTCAGCATATTGCCACAAATAATAGGATTGCCCGTTCTTTTTGAACCCTTGTTAAGGTTTAATCTTTTACCTTTCTTTTTGTTTTTACCCTTTGTGACAGCCTTTGTGAGCGCCCTTGTTTCTCGGATGACGGTGAGTCGCCTTTTATACAGTTTAGAGCGATGACTCTTAAGAATTGGCGCCTGTGGAGTTTTGTATTGCTGACTCTATGGTTAGGCGGGTTTTTGTTATTTATTTCTAAAATCCCTCAAGAAGTATCTGATACAACCACCCCCACTGATGGCATCGTCGTCTTAACAGGGAGAAAGGGGCGCGTACAATTAGGGTTTCAATTGGTTCAACAAGGGTTAGGTAAAAAATTATTGATATCGGGCGTTCACCCCACTGTCAAAATGCCCACCCTTTTAAGCCGCCAACATGTCGAGGTTTTAAATCCAGCCCCCGAAACATCAACAGAATTGGGTTATCAGGCAAAGAATACATTGGGTAACGCCAAGGAGGCGGTTCTTTGGGTTGAACAAAATCAAATTCAATCGTTGCGGTTGGTTACAACGAACTACCATATGATACGAAGCCTGTTGCATTTTCAGTATTATCTACCGGCATCTATTCATGTTATTCCCCATCCAATCATAGAAAAACCTGAATGGAATCTAAAAACATTAGCCCTTTTAATTGGCGAGTATCATAAACTGCTAAGAGATTATGTAAGGTTAAAACGGTTATCTATTATTCAAAATCTGAACTATAATGAAGCCAAGTTTTAAAGGAGATTAAGATGTCTTACGATTTTGTTATCTTTGACTGCGATGGTGTTGTAGTAGACACCGAGACAACATTGTTGGCAGTTTTTTATCGCATGGTTAAAGAAAGAGGTCTTCCGGAACCCGGGCCTGAGGCTTTCCTTGAAACTTTCAGAGGGCTTAAAACCGCCTCGATTCTAGAGAGTTTGGAAAAAAAACACGAAATGACTTTTCCTTCTTCTTTCCTTAGTGAATACCGAGAAGAATGCCAAAAAGTTTTTCATAAAGGAGTCGAAGTTATTGATGGGATTGAAGAGGTTTTGAAAAATCTAAAAAAACTTTTTTGTATGGCCTCTAACTCTCCCCTTGATTTTATTCGTGACTGTTTAACTTTGACAAATCTATTGTCTTATTTTGACGGAAAAATTTTCAGTGCTTACGATGTAGGTCACTGGAAACCAGATCCTTTTCTTTTTCAATATGCTGCTGACCAATTTGGATTCCAACACGATCGATGTCTTGTGGTTGAGGATAGTATCCCAGGCGTCCGGGCGGCTGTGGCAGCCTCTATGTCTGTTTTAGGGTATGCAACAGGAAAACAGGCAATAGCATTAAAACAAGAAGGTGCAACCGTTATTTCAGATATGCGAAGTGTTTTAACTTATGTTTCTGTCTAGGTATTTATACAATTTTTAGATAATTTTGAGTGAAATGGCTTGTTTTCTGATTATTAAGGATTAAAATAAAAATTAGTTTTGTTTTTAATGGCTTATATCAATATGAATCAATCCCCTAAAAAAAATAAGATACCTGTTGTTGTTGCGGTTGTTGGAATTGCAATCTTAATCGGTATACTCTTCATTTGTTTTAATAAAAAAAATATGTCTCCCGGTGCCTCTCAATGTTCAACGGCCAAGACGTCATCAAAGAAACTCCTTTTCAACAGTGATCAAAAAGCAGAAATTCAACAAATACTGTTTGATACCATTAGAGAAAAATCTCAACTGTTTATAGGCGCCGTGAATGAAGGGATGCAATCCCAGCAAGATAAAGTTCACCAAGACATACAAAAGGCGGCAACAACCCATAGCAAACGATTGTTAGACGCCAGTATTCCTTTAGGAAATCCCCAGGCCAATGTTCGACTAGTGGCCTTTATTGACCCTCTATGTCCCCATTGTCAAGTTTTTGAAACGATGGCTTTAAGTATCTTGCAACAACGCCAAGATGTTGTCTTTCACCTAATCCCCATTGCTATTCTAGGTGAAGATTCAGCAATAGTTAGCAAGGCTGTGATTGCGGCTGCCAAGTTATCCCCGCAAAAATTCAACCTTTTCATCAAAAAATTAGTTGAGAAGTACAGCAAGCTCAATAAGGCTAAATTAGGATCTTTGGTAAAAGAAGCTGGACTGGATGCAAAGAAATTTGAAAAAGAATTGAACAGCAAAGAGGTTCATGAAAAATTAACTTCGAACACGGCTTTGGCTGAGGAGTTAAAACTTCCTGGTGTTCCTGCAATTTTCGCTATTCAAGGAAATGGCGAATTTGTTGTTGTGCCACCAACAGATGCCAAAGACTTTGGCAAAATCATCGATAACCTGAAAGCTGCCAAACCCTTAATGGAAGGATTCAACCCAGTCAAAGAAAACGCTGATGAAGCATAAGGAATGGATTCTTTTTTGTCATACCTTGAAGATAGGATTTAAGAACCTACAACAGACTTTTGAAACGATCCCTCGCCGCTCTCTTGTTGGTGGCGGGGCTCTTTTATTGGTTTCTTTATTGGTAGTGAATAAATTTGTTTTTAGACATAAAGAAGAATCTCCTATCATAAAGACTCCCCGCGTGGAAGTCATTCATTCAACAACTCAGGCCATTAACCCGGTATTAAACCTATCGGCAGAAACAAAGGCAAATGCTGTTATTGCGGTGCGCGCCGAAATTGCCGGAAAAATTACCGAAATTGTTGTGGACAAAGGGCAAGACGTTAGTGCCCAACAACCTTTGTTAAAAATTGTTGATAATGATCGGGTTGCACGTCTTTCTCAGGCCCAGTCCAGTGTTGATCAGCGTCTTGCGGAATATAATTCTGCCGCCAAACTTAAATCAAAAAACTTTGTTGCAGAAAATAGTCTTTTACAAGCCAAAGCTAATTTGGAAACCGCGAATGCTGAATTAGCACGAGCTCAGTACGAGTATGAACAACTTATCGTGAAGTCCCCTATTCAAGGGTACTATCAAGATCGGGGTGCTGAAGTGGGCAATTACGTCGCTGTTGGAGATAAATTAGCAACAATTGCCGATCTTTCTGTTTTACTTTTAAATGTATACGTGAACGAAAATGACATCTCTGACGTTAAACTGGCTCAAACAGCAAAGGTTGCCATAAACCATTCTCACGAACAGATTGAAGCCAAAGTAACTTATATTTCAAAAGTTGCTGACCCCAAAACACATACCTATTTGGTTGAACTCACAATAGACAATAAAAAACTTCTTTTGCCAGAGGGACTAACCGCAAAAGTAGCTCTAGAAAAAGATATCGAACACGTTCATGTTCTAAAGCCATCTGTCTTGATTTTAGATGATCAAGGGTTGATCGGCATTATGATTGTTGAACAAGACAATAAAGCCATCTTTAAACCTGTCGAAATTTTACAAGCTGCCGCTGAAAATATCTATGTCAAGGGGTTGCCTGAAACAGTCACAATCATTTCAAGTGGTGCCGAATTTATTAAGAATGGTCATGTCGTAGAACCAATTCTTGCGAATACGGTTGCTGCCCCAGCATGATACATTTTCTCCTTCTTGCTTTTACGCGAACCCGAACGGTTCTGTTAATCTTGGCGCTTTTTATTGTTTGGGGTCTGACGGCTTATATCAATATCCCCAAAGAATCGACCCCTGATGTCAAAATCCCCATGATTTATGTATCGGTAGTGTATGAAGGCATTTCACCGCAAGATGGAGCACGTCTTCTTCTTAGACCGCTAGAACAGCAACTGCGATCTTTGGAAGGTGTTAAGCAAATGCAATCAACCTCCTATGAAGGGGGAGTATCGATTGTTTTAGAATTCTATGCAGGTTTTAATTCTGATAAAGCTCTTCGAGATGTGCGTGACAAAGTTGACCTTGCAAAACCAAACTTACCAAAAGAAGCCAAAGAACCACAAATTCAGGAAATAAACCTGAGTCTCTTGCCTATTTTGGTTGTTAAACTTTCAGGGGATGTTCCTTTGCGGGCGCTTTACCGTTTAGCGCGCGATCTAAAAGACGAAATTGAAAGCAACGTGAGCAGCGTTTTAAAGGCAGAAATTGTTGGTGATCGCGAAGACGTCATAGAGATTCTTGTCGACCCTTCCCACCAGGAAAAATACAACCTAATTTTTGAACAAGGTGTACAAAGATTCAGCCAAAATAATCAAATCGTTCCCGCCGGTAATTTAGAAAAGAAATCAGGCAAGTTCAGCATAAAGGTTCCTGGGCTTCTGGAAGATATTAATGACATTCAAAACTTCCCCTTATTGAACAACGACCAGGCCATTGTTCGCTTGAAGGATATTGCCGACGTTCGTCGTTCGTTTGAGGACCCCACCAGCATCGCCCACGATCGAGTATCCTTAGGACACACCGCACCAACTGTTGCCTTGGAAATCAGCAAGCGTACGGGCGAGAATTTGATTGAAACGGTGGAAAAGGTCAAGGCAGTAATTAGTGACCTTCAAAAGAATTGGCCTCAACATATTCAAGTCAGCTATGCACAAGATAAGTCACACAACATTCGTGACATGTTAAAAGAACTGCAAAACAGCATTATTCTTGCCATTCTGTTGGTTATGGCCGTCATTATTTTTTCTCTTGGGTGGAGATCAGCTCTTTTGGTTGGCCTGGCTGTTCCAGGTTCTTTCCTGATAGGTATCATGGCTATTTCTTTTCTGGGATATACCGTCAATGTCGTGGTGTTATTTAGTTTAATTTTCTCGGTCGGTATGTTGGTTGATGGCGCGATTATCGTGGTTGAATACGCTGATCGCCGTATTAGCGAGGGTGTTGCTACGAAAGAAGCCTACCGCGAAGCAGCGATTCGCATGGTATGGCCCGTGATTACCTCTATCACTACGATTTTAGTTGTCTTTCTGCCGTTGTTGTTTTGGCCAGGCGTGGTCGGGCAATTTATGAAATTTATGCCCATCACTTTAATTGCTGTATTGATAGCTTCGTTATTTATGGCTCTTATTTTTATACCAGCCATTGCCAGTTTGATGACCATCCCCCCTCATAAACCGGCACATGATCCTGAAAATGCTGTCCACTTTGAAAGCCGTCTTATCGAATGGTATATCAAGATTCTCAACAAAGGATTAGATAAACCAAAGCGCATTTTACAAAGCGCGGTTATCATTTTAATCGCCGTTAAACTCCTTCATAGCTTTGTTGGCAAAGGGACTGAATTTTTCCCTGAGATTGAACCAGATGCTGCATCTGTTTATGTTCATGCAAGAGGAAATTTTTCCATTTATGAAATGGAAAGGTTGGTTAGCCAGGTTGAGAAAGTCATGCTGGATATGCCTGAATTAAAATCAGTGTATACCCGAATCGGCATGCAAGCTTCGAGTGGCCAAGGTGAAGTCGCTGAAGATGTAATTGGTACCATCACCATTGAATTTGTTGACTGGCAAAAACGCCGAAAAGCCACGGAAATTTTAAAAGAGATTGAAGAAAAAACAGCCCCTATTCCTGGTATTGTGACAGAGGTTCAAAAACAAAATATGGGACCCTCCTCTGCTAAGCCCATTCAAATTCAATTGACCTCTATGAATACTCACCTTTTAAAACCAGCTTTGGTGAAGCTTCGTAACTTTATGAAAACAGTAACAGGTCTGGTTGGCATTGAAGATAACCTTCCCTTGCCAGGAATTGAATGGCAAATTAAAATTGATCGCGGCGAAGCCTTAAAAGTTGGCTGCGACATCACCACAATTGGTAACACCATTAAGCTTATCACCAATGGCGCGGTGGTGGGCAGCTATCGACCTGACGATACGAGGGATGAAGTTGATATCCTTGTGCGATTCCCATCCGAATACCGTAGCCTAGATCAATTAGATCGGTTAACGGTTCAAACTTCTCAAGGGTCTATCCCCTTTAGTCGCTTTATTAAACGTGTTGCCCAAGACCAAGTCGGAAAAGTTTATCATTTGAACGGTGAGGAAGTTCTGAGTGTAAAAGCCGATGTGGCACCAGGCATCTTGGTGAATGATAAATTAGCTGAAATTCAAAAATGGTTGAAAGTCACCCCCCTTGACCCGCAAGTTCGTATTATTTTTAAAGGCGAAGATGAAGATCAAAAAGAAGCCACTTCGTTTTTAATGAAAGCGTTTGCCATTGCCCTCTTTTTAGTGGCAACCATTTTGGTCACGCAATTTAACAGCTTTTTCAGTATGGGGTTAGTTTTAAGTGCTGTTGTGATGTCAACGGTTGGGGTATTTATAGGTCTGATTGTTCACAACCTAGCCTTTGGTATTGTGATGGGGGGAATTGGTGTCATTGCCTTAGCGGGGATTATTGTGTCGAACAACATTATCTTAATTGATACATATGATAAATTGTTGAGCGATATGAAACAGCGTATCGCAATGCCTACTTTATTGGATGTTCGAAACGTCGTCATTGAAACCTGCAGACAGCGGTTCCGACCCGTTATCTTGACAAAGTTAACGGCTATATTGGGCTTATTACCCATCATGTTTGGCTTGAACATTGACTTCATTAACCTGGACGTTACACACGGAGCCCCTTCAGGTCAGTGGTGGATTTTACTATCAACCTGCATTGTCTATGGTATTTTATTTGCATCATCCTTAACGTTATTTGTAACCCCGTGTGCGCTTTTGCTGAGGGCAAAAAAGTTTTTCCCCGGGGAGTAAGGGCTACATTCTCCTTGCCTTGAAAAAAAAGCTGTGAGATGATCAACCTACTTTTTTCGTGAAGATACCCAATGGATTTTACGCCGCAGTGGCTCAGTGGTAGAGCACACCCTTGGTAAGGGTGAGGTCGAGGGTTCGATTCCCTCCTGCGGCACCACATGCCGGAGTCTGCCTATGTTTTCCTCCTCCCTTCTTAAAACTGACCCTGATATTTTCAATGCCATTAATGAGGAACTTAAGCGTCAACAGAATCAGATTGAATTGATTGCGTCTGAAAACATTGTCTCGACAGCTGTTCTAGAGGCACAAGGATCAATCCTTACCAATAAATATGCCGAAGGCTATCCAGGTCATCGTTATTACGGTGGGTGCGAACATGTTGATGTTGTTGAAAAATTAGCGATTGAACGCATCACCAAGCTTTTCAATTGTCAATTTGCCAATGTGCAACCCCATTCCGGTGCCCAGGCCAATCAGGCAGTCATGCTGGCCCTGCTGCAACCTGGCGATACCATTATGGGCATGTCCTTAAGCGCAGGGGGGCATTTAAGCCATGGATCAACGGTTAATTTATCAGGAAAGTGGTTCAAGTCAGTCAGTTACGAGGTTTGCCCCGAAACGTGCACCCTGGATTATGACGCGATTGAAAGCCTGGCCAAAGCTCATCGCCCTCGTTTGATTATTGCCGGTGGATCGGCTTACCCAAGGCAAATCGATTTTGCCCGTTTTCGTAAAATTGCTGATTCGGTGGACGCCTACCTATTGGTTGATATGGCCCATTTCGCCGGTTTGGTTGGGGGTGGTGTTTTGCCAAGCCCGCTGCCTTATGCGCATGTAGTTACCTCTACCACCCATAAAACCCTTCGGGGGCCCCGTGGTGGTATTATTCTTAGCAACGACGCGGCTTTGGGTAAGAAAATTAATTCGGCGGTATTCCCTGGCCTTCAAGGGGGGCCTTTGATGCACGTGATTGCAGCAAAAGCCGTTGCCTTTGGTGAAGCTTTAGAACCTAGTTTTCAGGCCTATGCCAAACAAGTTATTGATAACGCCAAAAGCCTGGGTCAAACCCTTATCGATCGTGGTTTAAGTTTGATTACAGGGGGCACAGACACGCACCTTATGTTGGTTGACCTTAGAAACTATGGTGTGACGGGCAAAGATGCGTGTGAAGCCTTAGAACACGCCAACATAACATGTAATAAAAACGGCATTCCTTTTGATCCCCTGCCCCCTTCAACCACATCTGGAATTCGCTTGGGAACACCGGCCATTACAACCCGTGGATTCAAACAAGCTGAGTGTGTTCAGGTTGGGAGCTTAATTGCCGATGTCTTAGAAGCCCTTCGACAAAACAATACATCCGTTGCCATAGAAAAGGCCAAACAGCAGGTTTTTGACCTTTGTCAGCGATTTCCCATTTACCAGGGGCTTTAATCTATGCGCTGCCCCTTTTGCGGCCACGCTGACACATCTGTGAAAGATTCGCGGACAACCGATGACCAGGCGTGTATTCGGCGTCGGCGCTTTTGTGGGGAATGTGGGTCACGTTTTACAACGTTCGAACGCATTCAATTACGCGATTTGGTGGTTGTCAAAAAGAATGGGGTTCGTGTTCCTTTCGACCGCGATAAGCTAGCCCGATCGATTACCAGTGCTGTTCACAAACGGAATCTTGATCCGGAAAGAATTGAACGATTAATTTCAAGTCTTGTCAGGCAACTTGAAACCTCAGGAGATCAAGAGGTTTCCACACAAACCATTGGCGAGATGGCCATGCAGGCCTTATTTCATCTTGATTCAGTGGCCTATGTTCGCTTTGCCAGTGTTTATCACGATTTCACCAATGTGGGCGACTTTATTGAATTCATCCAACGATTGAAATCCGAACCTTCTCTGTCTCTTTAAATACCCTCATCGATGCAAAATTAGCGTGACGGCTTTGCTTTTTATACTTAACTCTTTACAATCAATAAAACCCTAAGATGCTCTATCTATTAAGCTTTAAAATAAACCTTGTAAAATTATGCAGATTGTTTACATAATTCTTAGCATTCGTTTTTTAATTAGCAGGAGTATTATATGCGTAAATTGCAGGCCAGACATTTTTATCTGATAATGGCTTTAGTGTTGCCATTCTTATCAAGCGTAGGTATGTCTCAGGATGAAGATAAAACAAGAAAAACTTCAACCTCTGCACGTTTAGCTACCCCTATGTCACCGATTCAGGAGTTATTTTCTTTTGCAGATGAAAGAGATGTTGTAAGAGTCGTTCTTGCCAACCCAGGAACTTTTCAGAGTTATCTAATTTCTCATAAACTCGTCCCAGTTGATTTTTCTCAACTTAGCACATACACAATCCAGCGCGGGGAGAGTTTTTATGGATCCACTATGACTGTAAGCCTTCGTCTTTTGAACGGAGAGGTGCGTGAATACCACATAAGACAGCATCCACTTTATGGACGGACTTGCGGTTAATTTGTATGTTTTATCAAAGGGGACTAGGGCAACCACTCTAGCCTAGTAACCCTCCCAGAACCTCTTTGATAATCTTCTCAGACTTTAGGGTTTTATCGGCATCGTTCTTCGGGGTGTTTTTACCTTGGCCTAACATTTCTTCAGCTTTTTTTCGAACCTGACCAACAACGGTATTAACCACAGTCTGGGTCAGGTTTTTGGTGATAACGGCACCAAGCTGTTCTTGATCAACCCCATAGGTGGGCGCATTCCAATTGCCTGTAATTTTAAAAGGAATAACAAGTTTCCCAAGGGCCTTCACATGAACTTTCAGTATTAAATTAAGCAAACTTTGGCTTATATCAATATCCCCCTGCCCGCTGATGTCAACTGGATCAGCAGCTATCTCAAGGTTTTTAGTGGTGGCTATTCCCTTATTAATATTGAAGTCTGCTCTTAAAGTTTTAATATCCAAAATACGACGCTTTTTGGTAATTTCTAACCCTTGCGCTAAACTCTGCAGGTCTTTTATCTTTTTGATTTGTTGCGTTAAGGCGTCTATATCGATCGTTTCAACCGCACCATCAGTAACATTCACACCCATTGTGCCTGATAATGTTTCAAGGAATTTATCGGGGTTATTAAGGTTCAAATTCAGTTTGGCCAATGTTTCCAGACGTCCCCTTTTAACCAGCGAATCATGCAAAGCAGGAACCTTTATCAAATTCAATTGATGGACGTGAACCTGCAATGCCAGTTTCTTATCGGCTTGAAGGTGACCACTTATGTCCAATTTCCCCTCAAACATTTCCCCTTCGACTTTATTGAACCATACCTCGCTGCCTTTCATTTTAAGAGCCGCCCGCAGATTCAATAATTGATGAGTTTTATAGCTTATCTTCTTACTAGTAATCGCCAGTTCTGTCTGATCCTTTTCAAAATCTGTGGAGGTATCAAGGATAAGCGTATTCCCTTCATAACCGATCGTTAGGTGAGTTTTAAGAAGCTGCTTATCCTTTTGATTGACGAAACCACTAAATGACAAGGGGCTATAGGTTTGACCTTTATACACAACAGTCACAGAACCACTAACGGGTATCGTTTGTTTTGATTCAGACACATTTACGGTAAAGTTAAAATTGATATCGTTGTATGTTACAGCCACTGCCAATTCAGCAGGCCCGCTTAGGCTGTTGATAAAACCAGACACATCAATGTTATCAAGTCGCATCTGCTTAGGTGTGCCAGCGTCAATCACAACTTTTCCTGATTCAATGGCAAAATGGTGCAAAGAAAAATTGGAAGTTTTAGAAGGGCTATGTGACGTTGATGAAGATTGAACATCCGGTTTCTTCTTCGGCGCAGCAACGCTTTTCAGCATAATGACGGGACCTTTAAGATCAAAGTGATGAATGTCAAATTTACCCCTTAGTAAGGGAACCCAAGACCAACTTAGCCGTAACTTTTCAACTTCAACTGATACCAACTGCAAAGAATCACTACCAATCGGTTGAGTCGTTGGCCGCACGAGAGCATCACTTAAAACAATTTTCGGGGTTGGAAATAGCTGGATATGAATCGGGCCTTTTATCTCAATCTCGCAACCGCTTATGCTTTGCACTTTGTTGAGGATGGGTTGTTTAAGGTTTTGCCAATCAATAAAAGGAATGCTAACAAGCGCGACAGCAATAAAAATTAAAAATCCATAAAAAAGTTTGCGCATTCTATTCTCTCTTCAAATATCTGGGCTAAATTTATATAAAACCTTCATATCTTCGTACATTATTAACTTTTGCATGACAATAATAGTAAAAAGATAGCTGAATTTTAGCGCATTTTATCTTAAGGATTTAAGATCGTGGGACATAAATTAAAAACACTGCTCACTGCCCTTTGTATTATTGCGGCTGTAATGTGGCATCACCAAGCAACTCTTTTTCAAAGGCACGTGCGCGAAAATATAAGTTTGCTGCACGCCTACTCTGGTCCCACCTTACAGTTGGGGGACATCATTATTTCTAAATACCTGTTTAAGGTTGAATTTAAAAAACCGCAACTTGATATCAACAATCAATCGCTTGAGAAAATGAAAGAGGATTTGCCAAAAGACGCTGGGTTTATTTCCAAATTTATTCAAAAGCAATTATCCGCCCTGCCACCAACCTTTCGTTTAAACTATCGTGTGGCGGATCGTTTGGTTCTGAGTTATAACCCATTTTGGCATGAACTAACGATAACCTCTGTGGGTGATGGTGAATTAAGCTTGCAAACAACAGCAGAAAAAATAGATTTACTGGCACCTGACCATAACGACCTTAACCAAGGGAAAATTAAAATCTCGCTTCCTGCTCCTGGCTGGGTGCAAAAAATAAAGAAATTCTTCTTTAAAGACACGGTCAACGTTATAAACGTTAACTCAAATTGTCGAAACGTGAAAATTGTAACGGCTGCTAATCAAGAGGTTCTTTACACACAAGATTATAGTCTTTTAAAGCTAAACATAAACGAGGAGTCGTTTGAGGGTAAACAGCATTATACTTTCACCTTAGATCTTCAAAGCGACAATGCTTATTTTAGTCCAACCCTAGCCAAAATGTGGCCTTTCCTGGAATCTTACGTTCTGGGCGGCAAAAGCAAGAAACAATCAACTTATAAAGTTCGCATTGATAGTGAGGAAGGGAAAACCTTTGTCAATCTGCTTCTTTCTCATCTTCAACTTAATCAGAATGTGGATTGGCAATCGGCGGCCCGTACTATTCCCACAATTAAAGTAGAGGCAAAAAACAGCTGTAAAAACGATGCCATTTCTTTTTCAAACGACACCCAATTTGACTACCAGCCACAGAAAATTTATTTAAAAACCAGTTGTGAGTCTACGTTTCAAGCTCACGCAGCATGGCCAGACTATCTAGAAAAGCTTTGCGCGTTTTACCAAAGTGTTGCTGCTTATAGTCAAGATCATTCCAAGGCAGTTTCTAATCCTGCAGCCAATCCTTTGTGGTATTCATTGCTGGCCAACTTAAAAGAGAAGGGTGAAATAAAATCTGGATTTATGCTGGAACTAAAAGACATGCATTCCGATAAATTTCAAGCGCAAGGATCTTTAAAAATAGGATTAGAAAAATCCGGCTTTGCTATTAGAGGGGATTATAAGGCTCCTGCCCTAAAAGTTGATGTTGATTTTGAAGACCACGAAACGTTTTTGAATAAACTTTATTCCTACATCCTTAATAATTTAGAGGGGCAAACCCGCAAAGCTGCAGAAATCCTTTTGCCAACCGTTAAAAATAATTTAATTGAGAACATTCAAAAGCTGAGCGTGACCAAAAATGAAGAAGAGCCACATGTTCGTACCGTGCCGATTCAATTCAACAGCGAAACGCAAGCCTTAGAAATAGCTGGAAAAACAACCCATCATGAATTTTTAGATACTATCAAAATGGTTCTGAATACGTTGAGCTGGCACAGTTTTGTCGACTTTTTTCCCGTCAACCATCGTGGAGGCTGGTAAATCTTTCGCTTCTTGATTATAAAATTACTGTTACCTAAAAGTGATTTTATGAAGGGATCTATTAACTATGCAAAGAGCGTTTGTCCTTGTTTCTTTTTTAATTACCTTATTAAGTACTAGTATTATTGTATCACCAATTCAGGCAGCACGCGAACCTGAGGAGTTTGGCCCCTGTAGAGAATGCCTAACAAAACAGTTTATTAATGAGGACACCTGGTTCGAACATTCAGGAGGTTTTAAAAGAGAAAGATCAAGGTCAGACCCATCTACGGACACGGTACCGTTAACAGGTAGTCCTGCCAAAAATAAAGAAGAAGTATGGGTTGCAGAATCTCCTCCTTCTCGGAATTCAAAACTTTTAGCAAAAAATGACGGCGTCAAGCTACCCCATAAATGTTGTCACCTCTATAAAGGAGGAGTCGATATCGTCTGTCGTGACCTGTTTTTCTGGATGGTAGATGCGAAAACTGGAGAGCGCTATGGTACGCTCAACGCTTTTCTAGGAAAAGGTCATAACCTCGTTTTGCGTTATTTTCTTGAGCGCGACATGTCTGAAGAATTGCTTGCGGGAGCCCTTGATTTAGCCATCGATTACTTTCGTGAAAATGCAAAACGCGCATTCGGGGCAGATGTGAAGAGTCTTTCAGTCCTTTTTGATGATGAGGCCCACCCAGGCCTTTATGTAACTTGGCAGAATTATAAAGAAGGATCTTCTCTTCTTGAAACCTATAAATCTTATACTCCAGAACAAATACAAAAGCTTATCGACAGCATTAACCTCTAGACCAATTGCGTTTTTTCTTTGGTGGGCGTTAAAATAAAGCATTAACCAATAGAGTTTCTGCATAGGTTTTTTAACGTCATCATTATGCCCCTGCCATCATGGCCACAGTTGCTTTACTTCTTTCGCCATGACGAAAATTTACTTATGCAGAAAGTCTCTTATTTTGAAAGGGAATTTTGTTATGAAGATAAAGTTTATTGTTGCCTCTTTTATCGCCATTCTAAACAGTGGCGAATTCTCAGCCGAAGAAAAAGAAGGGGGTTATACGGCAGTTTCAAGTAACTACCAAATGGTAGGAGGAAGCGAAAACCTCGGGTTATATCTTAGAAACACTTACAGCTCTATACACGGGTACCGCGGGTTTTTCTTTCAGGTGGCTGATAATTATTCAATGCTTTATGGTGATATCGAGGCCAGTGGAAACCGTAATTGTCTTAGTGTTACATATTCCCTGCGAGAAGACCGAGAAATGCCACCAGAGTTTCTGGTCGTCGCTCTTGATTTAGTCCTTAATTATTTTGCCCCCAGAGAGGGTAATTTGAGAATCGGGCAATTCAAAATCAATTTCAAAGGGGAGCACCAATTAATTTATTTAAGGCTTAAATATCCTGAAGAACGAAAAATTGTATCGTTGGCAGAGGCATATCATTCCCATACTCCAGAAGAAATACAACAGCTTGCAGAGCATCCTCTTTTAACAGAAAATCTGTCTTTCACCCTTGATCGTTAAGATTTTAACGTAACAAGCCACGAGCCTACCGAGGGCTCGTGGTTGTAGCTAGCCCCCTATAAAATGATTACAGCGTCGCTCGGCGAGATCTTCGGTGCTCATGTACATTAGGTAAACTAAGCTCCTCGACTCTTGGGCTTCTTGTACTCATTCCATATCGAACCAGCTATATAAGAAAATTCTTTGATCTATTTCCGGGGCGTTCCTAGAATCGCCTGAATTGATCTGTCGATATAATCCTTGATAATTGTCCTTAACGTTCCTGATTTGAATCCCTGTTTTTCCGGACGTTGCACAAGGCCAAGATAAAATGATCCTCCTTCTTGTGCCGTAACTGCTGTTGCGGCATGTGACCCCCGCACGCGCAACGCGTCGACCTGTTCAATATTAGCCTTACTTAAGGATGCTTTTAGTTGATCTAAAATTTCCTCTGCTTCACTGGTTTTAAGATGTCGTTTTTCAGCAGCCTGCTTAAGAAAATTGCTTTTAATTCTTTCTAACACTTTAACCCTGCCCAGAGCTTCAACCTGCCTTTGATCTACTTGTGGCTTCTGAACTGGATGTTTTACCTTTTGCTTTTTAAGGTGTTTTTCTTTCTTTCCATGAACCGGCTGAGGTGCTGAATCTTTGCTTTCTTCAAGAGCACGACCCTCCATTTCTTTCTCAACTTCTTTCTCGATAATTGCTTTCACTTTGGGATAAGTTGCTTCAAAGATAACTTGTTCGGTTTCGTGAATAACCAAAGCCAAAGCACCAGAATCAATGCCTATTGATCCGTTGTCTTTTTCCTTATCTTCCTCAAATCCTAATTGCAACTGGTATAGATAGGACAACAACACCTTGGCCTGCGAAACGGTCATAACGCCATCGCCAGATTGATGCGGCAAGAAAACTGCCCCTTCTTCCTGAACACGGTCATATCCACCAGCAGTTTTTATTAGGTGTGCAAATTGGTGAAAGCTGGGTCCTTCAGGGTCGCCGTCAGGTGAATACCCACCCAAACTGAATAAAGCCATTGCCTTAAGCTCAGGGTCATAGTCGTACAGGTTACAGCAGATATCACCATTGGCTGATACGTAAAAGAAGAAACCAGGTTGATGAATCAGTTGCCTATTTTTATCAAGAAGAAAGCCATTAGACGTTATCACCGAAAGGGGAGATTTATATTTTAAATGACCAACACCGTAAAAACTAAGATCTGTGGATTTCCTTGAAACTGGTATGACTTCATTATGGTCACCCTCCAAAGAATAAAGCCGGTATGACACATGCCCCGTCTCAGGATTGACCATAGAAAAATACCCAAATATCGGAATATTTCCTTTACATCCGGCAGCCACCCAGGACATGCGATGAGGTTGAAAGCTTCCCTGAATTTCATTGCTGCCCTTTAACATTTCAACAACATTCATATCAGATAAGCCAATAGATTTAAGTAAAATTCTGACCCAACAATCGTCCAGAAAAGGAATTTCCCTTAATTTGTGATCAAGCTGATCTAACGATCTTCCAACCTGAAAAGGGGTATTTTGATGTGTGTAATCTTGACGCCACGCCAGGTAGGCATAGTACTTCTTAACCGTATCTTCATCAAAAATTGAACCTCTTTCCTTCTCCTTTGAATTTTTGTCAGCTTTTTGATAAAGGGATAATAGGTTTCCTTTGTGTGCATTTTCTTTACCAATCAACGCCAAAGCACTTGAAGGTGGGGAAGCTGGAACTTTTGCAGAGGAAGCAGAAAGCAAAAACCCTGATCTCAAACCACTAAACATTTCCTTATCACCCCCAGAAGCTTGCAGTGATAAAATTGAGAAACACAGACCGACAAAAACTTTTTTAACAACAGATTTCATAAAAAATTTAAAGGAACAATACACGCGAATAATTATGTTGTTTTATTTAACAAACATTCAATCCCTTTTTAAGGCTTTCAGAAAAAAAAGATTGACAGTTGCACCTAATAATTTTATTTTTTGAGTATGAAAGAAAATACAAATTTATTTTCAGTTAACATTATCGTCTCCATTCGCATGGTGATTGGCGCGTAGCGCCATATTATTTACTACCTCCCCCCTTTTTTTATTGTTTTTTAGTTTTCCCTGGCCTTCCAAAGGTTGCTGCCCCTATATATAAGGGTATGAAAGAGGTATAGTATGTCTGCGTATAAAATTGTTTTAACAGCTGGTTTTGCCATGTTTTCCATGTTTTTTGGGTCTGGCAACCTGGTTTTCCCCTTGCTTATTGGTTTTCAAAGTTTAAACCACTACTCCTATGCTATCTTAGGGTTGCTTGTCACAGCCGTGTGCGTCCCATTTTTAGGGTTGTTGGGCATTATACAATTCCAGGGCGATCGAAAAGCCTATTTTTCCAGCCTGGGCCCAATTGTATCCTTTTCCCTTGTTTTCCTAATGCTAACGCTGATTGGCCCCTTTGGCGTCATGCCACGTTGCATTACTGTGGCATTTGGCGGACTTGCTATTCTAAGCCCGTCGTTACCTTTTTGGGCCTTTAGCTTTGGTTTTTGTTTGTTACTGGGTGCTTTAATTTGGCAACGCAACAAAATCGTCAGTATCATCGGCCTATGCTTAACCCCGTTTAAATTGGGCAGCATCATCTTTTTGATTATCTTTGGCTTATGGTATGGGCCAGACGTTATGCCGTCCACCCAGACATCAACGCAATCCTTTTGGTTGGGCGTTAGCCAGGGCTATCAAACCATGGACCTAATCGCTGCCTTCTTTTTTGCGACCACCATTTATGAATACCTGCAGTTGCGTTTAAAACAAGCAGGCCAACAGAACCCATCCGTTCCTCAGCTGTTCCGTTGGGGCCTTTCTGCCAGTTTGGTTGGGGCCTTTTTGTTGAGCATTGTTTATGTGGGCTTTACGTTATTGGGGGCCAAATATGCCTCTCACTTACAAACAACCCCACCCGAATCAATGTTGGTTGAAATTGCTAATCAAGCCTTGGGCGTGTATGCAATGCCGGTTGTGGCATTTACGTTGGCCATTTCCTGCCTGGCAACGGCAACAGTTTTAGCCACTTTATTTGTTGATTTCTTACAACAAGATATCAGCCGAAATCGCCTGAGCCGCCCGCAATCAATCGTCATAACATTGGCTTTAACGTTTGGCATGTCCTTGCTTGGGTTTAAAACCATTTGCCAATTCTTGGGAACGATTTTGGAATGGATTTATCCCTTGTTGGTCGTTTATGCTGTTATTCAGATTCTTAGAAAATCTTTTTGTCAAAAAACAGTGGCGTCATGATAAGTCTGGATAATGTTTCACCCGGGGGCCGGGTGGCTGTTGCAATGTCGGGGGGGGTTGACTCCTCCGTCGCGGCAGCATTGATGGTTGAGGCTGGTTACCAGGTTGTGGGCATTACGCTGCAGCTGTATGACCATGGTCAGATGATCAACAAAAAAGGTGCCTGTTGTGCGGGGCAAGATATTTACGATGCCCGAACGGTCGCTGATCGTTTGAACTTTCCCCACTATGTCTTGGATTATGAAAGTATCTTTCGTCAGAGCGTTATTGATGACTTTGTCGAAAGTTACATGCACGGAGAAACCCCCGTTCCTTGCATTCGCTGTAATCAACGGGTTAAGTTTCGCGACCTGCTAACCACCGCGCGCGACTTAGGGGCCGAGGCTTTGGTAACAGGGCATTACGTTCAACGTTTTGCCAATTCCGATAAGGCGCAACTGCATCGTGCGGTTGATCATAATCGCGATCAAAGTTATTTCCTGTTTGCGACCACCCAAGAACAATTAGATTATTTGCGTTTTCCTTTAGGCGGTATGGCCAAGGCAGAAACCCGTGACCATGCCCGCCGGTTTGGATTGGCAATATCAGAGAAACCTGACAGCCAAGATATCTGCTTTGTCCCCAGCGGGGGTTATGCCTCTTTGGTGGCTAAATTAAAACCAGGTGCCCTTGATCCCGGAGACATTGTTGACCTTCAAGGTGTTGTCCTGGGCCAACATCAGGGCATTATTAACTTTACCATTGGTCAACGACGGGGGCTTGGGGTTTCGGCGGCGGAACCGTTGTATGTGATAAGTTTAGAGCCAGAGGCAAAACGGGTTGTCGTGGGCCCGTACGAAGCATTGGCTAAGCCGAAAGTGTTTGTTAAAGAGGTGAATTGGTTGGCTGACCCAAAATTATTCGAACAGGCTTATCCCTATCAGGTAAAAATACGATCCACCCATCAACCTGTTGCCGCCACCATTCAAGCCTTAGAAAATCATAGGGCGCAGGTGATATTTGCAGCGCCAGAGTATGGCGTGTCATCAGGTCAAGCGTGTGTTTTTTTTGATAATGACCGCGTTTTAGGCGGTGGTTGGATTTGTGCTGAGGCTTAAGTTTTTGTGTAACTACCCAGGTTGGGAAAGAAAAAAGTGTTTAAAGTTTTGTTCAAATCATTCATAAGTTTTGTATGGATAAAAAAGATAAAGAGATAGAAGCCC
>CAIVFQ010000214.1 GCA_903905285.1 uncultured Alphaproteobacteria bacterium | reverse complement strand
TCATTTGCAACGCCTTTCTGTGACTGTCTTATCAACAAACACTCTAATGCGTTGCACTTCATTTTAGAACATGGGATTATGGATGCGTTTAATCGTTTTGTAGGGGGCTGGCAAGACCCTGATTTTCTGAAGATTTTTTTACTCGGCCTGGCCAAAGAATGCTAGAGGCTGTTATATATAAGAAATAATCCTTTCTATGACTGGCACATCCTTTGATGACTTTCCTACCCACCCTTAAAAATGAAAATCTTTTCGGCAAAACTGTTTTGGTAAGGGTTGACCTAAACGTTCCTTTGCATAACGGGGCAGTCACCGACACAACCCGTTTTTTGGCTATTAAAGAAACAGTGACCTACCTTTTAGAAAATCAAGCAAAGGTCTTATTGCTGTCGCACTTTGGTCGACCCCAGGCTGACAACGATTCCTCTCGTTGGGATTTAAGCCATTCCTTAAAAAATTTGGCAACGCCATTAGAAGAAATCTTGGGATGCTCTGTTCAGTTTGTGAATCATTTTACGGGCCCTGCAGTTAATCAGGCCTTGGCTGCCCTGCCCCCCCAAACAGTTTTGTTATTAGAAAACATTCGCTTTGCGCCCGGTGAGGAAGCAAACCAACCCGCCTTTGCGGCCCAACTAGCCGAAAATGCGGACTTATATGTGAACGAGGCTTTTTCTTGTTCGCATCGCGCGCATGCCTCCATAGAGGCCATCACACATTATCTGCCAAGTGTTGCCGGTTTTCATTTTGAAAAAGAAGTGACGTATCTAGAAAAATGTTTAAGCCACCCTCATCATCCGTTGGTGGCGATTATCGGCGGGTCAAAGGTTTCCACAAAATTGGAACTGTTAACGAACCTGTGCCAAAAAGTCGATACGTTGATTATTGGCGGCGCAATGGCCAATACATTCTTAGCCGCCCAAGGTATTGATATTGGGGATTCTCTTTTTGAGCCCAACCTTTTGCCCATCGCCCGCGACATCTTGGAAACGTCGCAGGCAACGATTTTCCTGCCTGAAGACGTTATTACAGCGATTGATTTGAATGATACCCAGGGTTTTGTGCAGCCTATTCATTCTGTTTCTGCTGGCTGCAAAATTTTCGATATAGGCCCCCACACAATTCAAAAAATTATTTCAATACTAGGGACAGCGCAGACAATTGTTTGGAACGGCCCCCTGGGAGCCTTTGAATACGCCCTTTTTGAACAGGGGACTGTAGCGATTGCTAAGGCGCTGTCTGATTGCACACAACAAGGGATCTTAACCGTTGCAGGGGGTGGTGATACCATCTCTGCCCTTAAAATGGCAGGGGTTACAGACCGCCTCAGTTACGTTTCAACAGCAGGCGGGGCTTTCTTAGAATGGCTAGAGGGCAAAGAACTACCGGGAATAAAGGCCCTGCTAAAAAACACCAAAAACCTTGAATTTAGTGATTATTCCCTCTAAGGTGTCCGAACGTTTGAAACAATAATCAACTTCAAGAAGCCTTCTTTTAATGACTATCACGATTGGTGCCCACAAACTTTGCATGCCCGTGATTTTGGCACCTATGTCTGGCGTCACTGACATGCCGTTTCGGCGATTAGTGAAAAGAATGGGTGCGGGTTTGGTTATATCTGAAATGATCGCCAGCCAGGCGATGATTCGCCACACACGCCAAACCATGAAAATGATTGAAAAATCAGCCGATGAACAGCCCATGGCCGTCCAGTTGGCAGGTTGCGAGCCCGAGGTCATGGCAGAGGCTGCCCGCCTTAACCAAGATTTAGGGGCCCAGATTATTGATATTAATATGGGCTGCCCCGTTAAAAAAATAGTCAACGGTCATGCCGGTTCGGCCTTAATGCGTGACGAATTATTAGCCGCCAAGATTATAGAGGCAACGGTGAAGGCTGTTTCTGTGCCTGTGACTTTGAAAATGCGTACAGGTTGGGATGATAGCAATCGTAATGCTCCGCGTTTAGCCAAAATTGCTGAAGAGTGCGGGGTGAAGATGATCACCGTTCATGGGCGAACACGCTGCCAGCTTTATAATGGTAAGTCTGATTGGGCATTTATACGCACCGTAAAGGACGCTGTACAAGTGCCTGTTATTGGCAATGGCGATGTGGTCAGCCTGGAGGATGCAACGCGCCTGTTAGAGGAAAGCGGCGCAGATGGCGTTATGATTGGCAGAGGCAGTTATGGACGCCCTTGGTTTCCCAATCAAGTGGGGGCTTATCTAAACGACAAAACTTTATTGCCAGACCCATCGCTTTTTGAACAACAGGCGATTATTCAAGAGCATGTAGAAGCCATGTTGCATCATTATGGCGAAAGCACAGGTGTTAAAATTGCCAGGAAGCATGTTGGTTGGTATAGTAAAGGTCTAAACAATTCAGCCGATTTTCGTGTTAGGATTAACCAGGTCGACACCGCCCAAGCAGTGAAGGCCTTGATTAATGACTATTATGCCAGTTTGTTAGATTCATAAAAAAAAGCGCGAAAGATTTTAAGAAAATGCCCAAACCACACGTCATCACAGCAGAAACTTCTTGTTTAGGCTTAGGGGCAACAGTACAACAGTTTTTGGAAACATACTTTCACAACCATCAGGGTGAACTGCCCTGTTCGGGTTTGTACCAGGTTGTTTTGCAAGAGGTTGAGCGCCCCCTGATTGAAATTACTTTAAAGGCCGCAGGGGGCAATCAGAAAAAAGCATCTGAAATTCTAGGCATTAATCGCAACACATTACGCAAGAAAATTCAGGAACTTGGGATTACACTCAAGTAGCACGTCGCCTGCGGCTCCTCGTAATAATGGAGATGATCTATTGGCGCATTAGGAATTTACGTAAAATTTTATGGTGAGACGTTCCCTGTGGGAAGGAATGAACTTTAGTTTGACAGGTGATACAGGCGCTTTGTCGTTCCCGCGCAGGCGGGAATCCAGTTGTATTTTCTGGACCCCCGTTTTCACGGGGGTGACATCCTGCCTATTAATTTAGAAAGAATTTACTATACTTCTACTTACCTCCAAAGTTAGCTGCTGGAATGCCAGCTAAGCCATCATCATCGTCATCATCGCTAGCTACAGCTGAACTGGCGCCCCTCTGGGCCTTCTTGGCAGACGCACTTTGGAACTGCTGTAATAATTCTCGGTTCTGTGCCTCTAATGCTTTGTGACCTTCTGTGACTTGTCCGTGCTTCAGTTTGAGTGAATGGTTATCTTGAGTTAATTCTTCAACCTTTTTCACAAGCCTTTTCTGAGTTTGGCCCATCTCTTCAACTGTCTGCGTCGCGTGCACCATCGCATTTTTTCTACGTTGTATTTCTTCTGCAATCTTTGTTAGGGCCGCCTCTTTAAGTTCTCTCTCTGCTCCAGCCTCTGCCAAAGCTTGCTCTTTAAGTTGCTTCTCTGCTCCAACCGCTTTCAGAATTTCCTGTTTAAGTTGCTCTTCTCTTGCAACCGCTTCCTGTGCTTCACGAGTTTTTAACGCTACTTGTTCATCTAAGCGTGCCATCTGGGCTTCTATTTCTGCTTGTTGTTTTCTAGACCCTTCTAGCCTTCTTCTAATATCTTCCAGTGCTTGCTCGTATTGTACTGCGCGGTCCCTCGTTGCTCCAGCAAGTTCTTCATCCAGCGACGCTTCTCTGAGTTTTTTCATTAGATCGAGTTTTTCCTCATCTCTTTTACCCCGTAATGCAGCCACTTCAAGATCTGTATAGTAAGCCTGCGAATCAGGCGAAAAAAGGCCGCCAGCAAATTTTGTTCGTGCTCGTTCGGCTAGTTGCGCTGTATCAGGAACCTTCGCAATCTCCTGACGAAGCTGTCTCACGGGAGTACCAAAATTGCCATCATCTCCACCACCAGAACTGGCTCCTACTGCTGCTATTGGCAACAAAGAACCACCAGGTAAAACAGCGGTAAAAAGTAATGTATAAATAAATTTCTTGTTCATAATTATGTCCTTCTAGATTGTTGAGTTATTTTTACTAATATTTTTTTCTGATGCTCTCTAACGAGGCACCAACCAAAAAACAAGGGATAAAGTTGCGGTGGATATACTCAAAAGCCCTATAGCGTAATTTTTCATTCTATTCGACCATCTTAAATCTTGCACACCTTCAAGTTGAACTAAAGTTGCTGCTGTTTCTGCAGAATGGCTTACCTCTAATCTCTCTCTCCTCTATTAATTCTTTAACTAATTTTTGCAAACTGACTGTTGTATCTAATAAACCTGCCAAATATTTACTCAAAGCTGAGGCTGGGAGAGAAGCCTCCAAGGCTTGTTTCAATAGAAAGCCCTCTAAAGACTCCTCAGAAATTCCCTTTACCTTCTTATAGTGCTTGGCGAGACCTTTTCGCTTTTCCGGCTGGTCTTGATACACCAAGTAATGAATAATTTTAGTCATTTCCGTCTCCGCAGGTTTGGGGTCAACCTCGTCTAATAATCGACGGTCAATCTGGACCGAAACATGGGGTGAACAAGGCGGTGAGTCCTGCCCCCCATAAACAGGGATTGAATGGTGCGGTGGCAAAAGACGATCTTTATAATCATCACAAGCCTTAAGGTTCTGAACATCACATGTTAAGCAACATAAAAAGATAAAAAGCCACAGACAAAGCTTATTCATTAAAATTCTCTCTTTATATATAGATTTTTTTAAAACTTATGGTAATTTTTAATTACTATACACAAGCAGTTTTTAATTCTCACGCAATCAATAAGACATAAAATTTATCACGTCAACACCTTTATTAAGTCAACCTATACTGACCTTCTGGCTTAAGCGCAGAGAGGTCATTCACTGACAAAAGGGATGAACGATCCCTTCACACGTCTATTTCGCCATTGACAAAAATGCACGCCTTTTGTTATCTAGTATTGAAATTGTTTTAATGTATATAAAATAAAAACTTAGTTTATTAATAGATAAATTTGTGACAATTTAAGTGCTTATGATTTAATTATTGCAAAGGCAGAAACAACCTAAAATGCGAATGTTCATTTGTTTTCTTTTTGTTGCCTTGGCGTATGTTGGTCCATCTGCGTTAGCTGGCCAACAAACCCCACAACCAACGTCTTCGTCGTTATTTCCTATTCAGGGACGTATTGGTGTGGGTGGTGCTTTGGAATATATGACTGCAGAAGCTAGTTTAAAAATTAAACCTTCTGGCAGCCTCGGCAACATCTCCTCTAATCAAAACCATATAGGGAAAAAACTTCAGTTTGCGCCCTGTTTGGAATTTGGGATGACAATCGGGAATGATTATTATTTAGGTCTCCACGTAAGTTGGCGCCATTCGGGTGCCACAAATACATCAAGATCCCCCATTAGTAGTAGGCCCCTTTACCACTTTTTACATCGATTCAGGGTAAATTCCTATTTTGATGTACTGGCTAAACCAGGGTATAAACTAACCCCTCAAATAATGGTTTATGGTTTAATTGGACCCTCTGTTGCGAATTGGTCCCACACAACAGAACAGTTTCTTGTCAACGGTGCAACTGACGTTACCACTCTTATTGATCAGCACAAAACAACAAGAAACTCTATTGGATTAGGGATAGGTGCTGGCGTGGAATACCTTATTAAATCTAAATATGCTATTAGTTTTGATTACACATATCATGCTCATCGCTCAAAAACAGAAAGCAAGAGAATCAGTTATCAAGAGCCAGTGGTTATTATAGGGCTTCCTACAATACCAATGCGCGATCGTTCCGGTTACCTTGCAAGGACAATTCGACCTTCATATTCTACATTTGCAATACGCTTCACATTCTTCTTTTCCCCTTTTTAGCGTAGAAAGCAGTGGCTTTGTTCGGGAATATGATCAATTAAGGTAACTACCCAGGTTGGGAAAGAAAAAAGTGTTTAAAGTTTTGTTCAAATCATTCATAAGTTTTGTATGGATAAAAAAGATAAAGAGATAGAAGCCCTCAAAGAAGAGATAGTCG
>CAIVFQ010000213.1 GCA_903905285.1 uncultured Alphaproteobacteria bacterium | reverse complement strand
GTGACGAGATCATCAATAACTACATCGACAATCATACAGATGCTCACAAAACAGATAATTTGCATAACTTATCTTTAGATTGACCGCGACTTCCAGTCTAGATAGCAACCTGCCAGCTTCAGCTGGCTGTCATTGAGATAATTTCGTGGGTTAACCCTGATGCCTCTTATGCAAATGTTGACTTTAAAAATTATTTGCTAAAAGGCGTTGATAAAGCCATTCAAAAGATCAGAACCATCACACAACAACCCAGCGTTAATGTTGTTGGTTTCTGTGCGGGTGGCGTGGCTTTGTTAACTTTAATGGCATATTATCAAGGCAAGAAAATTCCTTATATTAAAAGTGCGACTCTGTTGGCATCCCCAACAGACTTTCGTGAAATGGGTGATTTGTTGTTATTTATTGACCAAGATCATATTACCTCTTTAGAAAAGACTTTAAAGGCACAAGGGGCTTTGGCTGGCGAATTCATGATGAAAATCTTCAGCAGTTTGCGCCCAAACGAATTGATCTGGCCTAACTATATCAACAGTTATTTGTTAGGAAAAAAACCGCCCTCATTAGATTTTTTGTTCTGGAACAGCGATACGACCAACATTCCAGCTAAAATGCATTTGGAATATTTAAAGGAATTCTTTTTAAACAATGTCTTTATGGAAGCAAATAAGTACCAGTTAGATAAAGTTGGTATTGATATTGAAACGATCACCACTGATTGTTTTATTTTTGGGACGCAAAAAGATCACATTGTCCCGTGGAAGGCCGCTTTCCCAGCTTTTCAAAAACTAAGAAACAGTCGTTTTGTTTTGGGTGGATCAGGGCATATTGCGGGCATTATTAACCCGCCAAACCAGCATAAATATGGTTATTGGACAAACGATACCCCCCACAACATAAGTCCTAAGGAATGGGTGGATACAGCAACTAAACACTCAGGTTCTTGGTGGCAAGAATGGCAAAAATGGTTAACACCGTATTTAGGGGAAAAAATACTTTTGCCAAAAGATATCAAAAGCCGTTCTTTAGAGGATGCTCCAGGTCGCTATGCGTTAGAGAAGACACCCGTTTTAAAAGGCAGTCCGATTAATGATTTTTGGGAGAAATATACTAAAAAGAAGTAAAAAAGTCAGATTCTAAGCCCCCAAAAAATCTTGGCAAAGAATATGTTTATAAACCGCGGTTAGGGAAATAAGATCATCAATGGAAAGATATTCATCTATTTGATGTGCCTGGTCACTGATTAACCCAAATTCTATGACGGGGCAAATATCTTTCAAAAACCGCGCATCAGACGTGCCGCCCGTGGTATCAAGTTTTGTCGTTAAGCCCGTAACGGTTTGTATGGCCTGAACAAGGGCCTGTTGAAGGCCTTGGTGATTACTGATGAAAGATTCACCACTAATGTTAGGCTCCAACGTCCATTGCAGGTCAGGCGAATAAGATTGCTTCACCGTTTCCTTAACGGTCTCTAGATGGTCAACCAACGACTGCCCTGTGTGCAACGAATTGAATCGAATGTTGAAACGCGCGGTGGCTTGATTGGGGATCACATTGGTAACAGGGTTTCCGACATCAATGCTAGTTACCTCTAAATTAGAAGCCATAAAATGATCGTTGCCTTGATCTAAGGGCTTTTCCAACAATTGCCTTAAATAGCCTAATAACGCAGGGATAGGGTTCAAGGCAAAATGCGGGTAGGCCACATGACCTTGTTTTCCAACCACAGTGACTTTTGTATTCAGGCTGCCACGGCGGCCAATCTTGACCATCTCGCCAAAAACCTGTGGGTTGGTCGGTTCACCCACCAGGCAGGCATCGATAATCTCGCCCCGGGCTTTTAACCATTCAATCACTTTTTTGGTGCCAAAGGTGGCAGGACCCTCTTCATCACTGGTCAGAAGTAAGCTGAAAGAATAGGTTGGCTGGTGGTTTTGAATAACATCTGTTACAGCCGAAATGAAGGCAGCAATGGCCCCTTTCATATCAACAGTTCCACGGCCGTAAAGGCGTCCTTCCTTTACAGCCCCAAACGGATCAACCGACCAACGGTCAGCATCACCCACAGGCACCACATCAGTATGACCCGCAAAACAGAAATTAGGTCCACTGTTACCCCAACGGGCATAAAGGTTATCAGTGGCTTTCGGGTCGCCTTTACCAAATGGTAAACGGTGGCACACAAACCCCAAGGGTTTTAAATACCCTTCAATGATATCTAAACACCCCGCATCATTAGGCGTGACACTGGGGCAGCGAATGAGTTCTTGGGTAAGGTGAAGAACGTCGAGAGTCATGATTTTAATACCTTAAGAGTTCATTTATACTGGTCTTACTGCGTGTTTGGGCATCAACACGTTTTACAATAACAGCGCACGCTAGGTGAGGCCCTTGGGGCGTTGAGGAAGGCAGAGTGCCTGGAACAACAACGGAATAGGCTGGCACACGCCCTTGGAAAACTTCGCCACTTTGACGGTCAACAATTTTGGTCGAGGCGCCAATGAAAACCCCCATAGAAACAACAGCACCTTGTTCAACAATGACTCCCTCAGCAATTTCACTTCGGGCCCCGATAAAGCAATCATCTTCAATAATGACAGGGTTGGCCTGTAAAGGTTCCAGCACACCACCAATACCAACGCCACCAGAAATATGGCAGTTCTTTCCAATTTGGGCGCAAGAACCAATCGTTGACCAGGTGTCAACCATCGTGCCTTGCCCAACATGGGCACCCACATTGACAAAGGAAGGCATCAAGACCACATCCGGACCAATGTAGGCTGATTCACGAACAATAGCCCCTGGCACGATCCTTGCCCCCGCCTGTTCAAAATGGTGTTGTTCCCAGCCATCAAATTTCAAGGGGACCTTGTCATACCACTGGCAATCAGCGCCTCTGATTTGATTGGGACGTGTGCGAAAAGATAGCAGAACAGCCTTTTTTAACCATTGGTGCACACACCATTGTCCCCCAATTTTCTCGGCGATTCTAAGATGCCCATGGCCCAAAGAATCTAAAATGTCTTGAATGGCGTGGCTTAAGGCTGGAGTCACATCAAGGGTTGACCTTTGTTCCCAAGCTTTTTCAATAAGCGGTTGATGGTTTTGCATCGACAAATACTCTTTCCTGTGGTTGTTGAAATCACCATAAAGGCTGATTAAGTGTGGCGACAATACTTTTTCTCAAACAATACTTTTAATCCTGCCGTTAAAACGACAACGGCCCACCCTTGGTGTAACACCCCCATGACAAGGGGCACCTGGTACAGAAAGGTGATATGCCTAAAAGAACCTGAATTGTGCTAACGATAAACCATCCAGCTACCAGGTTTCTTTCACGGATTAGTAAATTTAAAATTCCACACCAGCTAACCAAAGCCAGCGTTCGGTGCAACCATTGAACCATCGCGGGATTCTTAAAAAAGTTTATCCAAAACGGTTGATAGTATGACCATTCCTGGGGGAGCCATTGCCCCTCCATCAACGGGAAAGTATTATAAATCATGCCGGCCTTATGACCAGCGACCAAGCCGCCATACAGCATGGTTAAAACCTGCAGGCTAAAAACGATGATATACCAGGGCTTTATTTTAGATGTTGTTTTATGGGGGAAGAGAATTTCAAACAGCATCCACAACACCATTCCATAAAGGATAAGGGCCAGACCCAGATGCAATGTCAACCGATAGGGGCTAACCAGGGGGTCTTTGACCAAACCACTTTTTACCATATACCAACCGACAAATCCCTGTAACAGACCTAAGGCCAGGACAAGACATCCTCTTTTTTTGAGGTGCAAAGACAACGATTTCCAGCACAAGATCAAAGGAATTAAGAAAAAAAGACCAATGAATCTGCCCAACAACCGATGGGTATATTCCATCCAGAATATGAATTTAAAGTCGCCAAGCTGGG
Source organism: uncultured Alphaproteobacteria bacterium (assembly GCA_903905285.1). Lineage (GTDB taxonomy): Bacteria > Pseudomonadota > Alphaproteobacteria > Paracaedibacterales > CAIULA01 > Finniella. The sequence goes on along the minus strand of CAIVFQ010000213.1, from coordinate 1,311 downwards.
GACGGGGGGTTAGTTGCTGATATTCAGGAAACTGCTGATAAGATTGAAACAGTTGTTGCCAATCATTTGCCGTCAAAGGCGGGATGATGCCTGTTAATGGCTGCCACTCAACAATTGACAGGCCAGAATGTGTCAGCCTTGTCGCACCCCCTAAGAGGATCATCAGCCACAACAGAAAGCACGTCCCACCCAGCCAGAACTTAGAACCTGTCTTCATCTGTTCCCAACAGTTTTAGGCGCAAAGCATGAATCGGTTTGGGCATTAAATCAGCCAAAACATCAAACACAAGACGGTGACTGTCTAGACGTGACAGGCCATTAAATTGGTCGCTGACCATTCTGACGGCAAAATGGGTTTCGGCTCGTTCTGACCCTTGCGGCCCGTTAACATGTCCCCGATGTTTTTCAGATTCGTTTGTAACATTTAAAAAAGACGGGCTGAAGGCTTGGTTTAAACGATGTTCAATATCTATTTTGTGGGATGTAGGCATAAACTATTGACGTTCGAAAGGTTTTAACTGTTGTAGCAATTCAATCGCCTTTTTTTGAGAGCTTGCCTGAGTCTCGGGCTGTAAATGTGTTTCAGTCCATTGATGAATTTTGTCAATAATTTGATCGGCAACTTGGTCGCTTAGCTGATAAAGAAAATCTTGTTTCATTTTTTCGGACAGCAGTTTTAGCCTTGCTGCTTGTTCTAAAGCTTCAGCTTCAATCTCGGCCTTAATGTTGTGACGTAAAAGGTCGCACTGTTGTTGAGCTTGATCCAAAATCGTTTGAATATGTTCATCAAGATGCTCATAAAACTTGGTTTCTTGTTTGAGATCTTGTAAAGCCTGTATTTTTTGATTGTCAGCTTGTTGAATGCTGTCCTTAACTTTCGCAATATGCGCATCTAAGAACCCTATCAGTGGTCGCCAGGCGTAACGATACAGAACGCCTAAAAAAGCAATAAAGCTTATGGTCAGGTAAAAGGTGGGTGATGCTAACATATGATTATTCCGGACAAAATCATCCTTTTTCCCCAACCAATAGTTTTGGCAACAAATGATGGACGGACTGTTGAACAAGGGCCTCAATGTCTTTTTCTAGGCTTTTTTTCTCTTGCTCAAGTGAGACTTGAAAATCCTTAAGCTGATGGTTTATTTGTTCGTGAATTTCTTGCATGCGCTTCTCTTCAAATGCATCCATCTTCAACACGGTTTTGCTGACTAATTCATGGGCCTTCTCTTTGGCTTGCTCTAAGCGGTGTAACCGTTGGCGTTGTTTTTCTTGCTGTTGATCATTCAGCTCTTTGGTTTTGGATTGATCCTG
>CAIVFQ010000212.1 GCA_903905285.1 uncultured Alphaproteobacteria bacterium | reverse complement strand
TTGAGTACGACTATCTCTTCTTTGAGGGCTTCTATCTCTTTATCTTTTTTATCCATACAAAACTTATGAATGATTTGAACAAAACTTTAAACACTTTTTTCTTTCCCAACCTGGGTAGTTACGATTAAAGATGTTGCCTAATGATGTCAAGATTTGGGCAGAGGATGATGATTTCACTCAGCTGGGCGCAACAGGGGACCAAAACTTAAGACGGCTTGTGGTTATACGTGCTTATTGTAAGGCCTTAAGGCAAATGGGTTTGAATGACTCTTTGTCTGAGGTCGCACAAATTATGGCCCTTCACCCAAGTTTTGTTCATATTTTTTATGAGGCGTTTTCTAGCCGTTTTGATCCTTCTGTGCCCAATAACGCGTCCTCTATGCTGTCCTCCGATAATGAATTGTTTCGACGGCTTTATAACCTCCTGGCTGCCACGATTAGAACAAATTTTTATCAACGCGATTTTAACGGACAACCAAAGCCTTTCTTAAGTTTAAAGTTTGATTGCTATCAAATAGACGGGTTGCCTGAACCCAAGCCCTTGTATGAGATTTTTGTTTACAGCCCACGGGTTGAAGGGTGCCATTTGCGAAGCGCTTTGATTGCGCGGGGCGGCATTCGTTGGTCAAACCGGTTGCAAGATTATCGGTCAGAAATTCTGCAATTGATGAAAACGCAAACCCTGAAAAACGCCATCATCGTTCCGTCAGGTGCTAAGGGCGGGTTTATTTGTAAACAATTTGAAAAGTTAAAGGCCGATGGTTCCACCCCTGAACAATTGCGCCAAGAGGTAAAAGATTGCTATCAAATCTTTGTTAAAGGCTTGTTAGACCTGACCGATAATCCCCACCTTGAGCCGTCATTTGGGCCGTTGCAAAATGATCCCTATTTAGTGGTTGCGGCTGACAAAGGCACGGCTGGCTTTTCTGACTTAGCAAACGCCATTGCCAGGGAATACAATTTTTGGCTGGGCGATGCCTTTGCCTCGGGCGGGTCAAAAGGTTACAACCACAAAGAAATGGCGATCACGGCGCGCGGTGCCTGGATATCTGTTCGGCGGCACTTTTATGAATTAGGGATTGATTGCCAAACTCAACCCATTACGGTTGTGGGTGTTGGCGATATGAGTGGTGATGTGTTCGGTAATGGCATGTTGCAATCTGAACAAATTTGCCTTGTGGCTGCCTTTGACCATCGGCATATCTTTTTAGATCCCAATCCTGACCCCTTAACGGCGTATAAAGAACGCCAACGTTTATTCAATCTGCCAGACTCAAGTTGGGCTGATTATCGTCAAGAATGCTTGTCAAAAGGGGGAGGGGTTTTTGATCGTTCTGCATCCACAATTCCCTTATCTGACGCTGTTTGTCGTGCGTTAAACATTGATCCTTCCTTGAACCAAATAACCCCCGCTGAATTGATTCCTTTGCTGTTAAAAGCCCGGGTCGATCTTCTGTGGTTTGGCGGGGTTGGTACGTTTATTAAATCGTCACAAGAAACACAATCTCAGGCTCAAGATAAGTCAAATGATGCAATTCGGGTGAATGCTGATCAGGTTCAGGCCCGTGTCATTGGTGAGGGGGCTAATTTAGGCATGACGCAACAAGCCCGTATCGCGTATGCTTTGAAAGGTGGTTTTCTGAACACCGATGCCATCGATAACTCAGCCGGAGTCGACTGTTCTGATCGCGAGGTTAATCTTAAAATTCTGTTTTTATCGTTAGAGCGGTCTGACCGTGATAGCATCCTATCCAATGCTGCCTCAGACGTTGCTGACGGGGTTTTAACAGACAATAGTGCCCAGAATTGATTCTTAGTTTAGAAGCGCATGGGCTTGAAGGCGAGGCGGCGATCAAAGCTGATTTGGAAAAACACCAAAACCTGATTTACTTTCTTGAACAACAATCGTGGCTGCATTTTAATCCATCGCTTGAAGGGTTACCCAGCGCGCAAGATTTTCAAAAACGTCTTCCGTTATGTCAACCCTTTACCCGGCCAGAGCGGGCCGTGGTTATGGCGTATGCCAAAATTTATTTATCAAAACAGTTTTTAAAAGCCTTTCAGCAAAACCCTGACTTGGCTGTCTTTTTGGAACATGATTATGAGTCGTATTTTCCGTCGTTCATTGTAGAAAAATTCAAGAACAACGTGGATAGTCACCCGTTAAAGTTAGAAATTCTCAGCACGATATTATCGAACAAAATTGTCAATATCATGGGGCCATGCTGGTGTATTCAAACAGCACAAACCCACAAGATAACCGAAATTGAGGTGGCATTAAAATTCTTAAATGTATTCAAAACCTACGAAGAAGAATGGCAGGATCTTTCTAAGCAGACGCTGACACCATTGCCTCAAACTTTATACCAATCATTGACAGTCATTCAAAATCGAACTGGCTATGTGGCATCGGCGTCATTATAAAATGAAAGGAAGAGACGCATAGCAGAGGCCGCTTTAAGTAAAATTAGGGGAAAATGAGCATTGCTCAACCTTTCATCTATGGGACCGCTGTAAAGATTTTGCGCCAAACTTATGACACAAACGCCTGCTGCACATAACGCCAGATTCGGATCCACAACGGATGCAACAGTTATCCCCAGCAAAGCAAATTCAGTCAGGGACCTTGAAATCGGTGATGCCCAACCTGTTTGAGGTTCAATAACGGGATCGTTAAAAGTTTGTTGTGAAACGAGCCCGCTTGCTGTCTGTGGGGCTTCGTCAAAGTCACCCAGATTGTTTCTGTGCTGTGGGGCCTCAATAGTCAGATCGCCCATATCAAGATCGCGACGGTCTGCATAAAGGTTTGTTGAGAAAAAGGTAAAAACAAAGCAAACCAAAAACGGATAGATTTTCATGATACGCTACTAAAACTCTAAAGAATATGCTAAAATAGTAAGAGGATTGCATTATGCACAAGTTAAAAATAAGAGACTCAATTTATTGGATACCCTATGCATTTGCCTCATACCCCGTTTTCCTTTTTATGGCGTTATATAAATCTTTTTAAAGGACGATTTATTTGTTTATTGGTCTTTACGCTGATTTGGGCCCTGAACGAATCTTTGTTCCCTTACTTTGTCAAATTATTGGTGGACGGGGTTGCTCATGGAAATCCCGCTGGCTCAATATGGGAAACTTTTCGGTTGCCGATTTTAGGCATGTCGATCAGTTGGATTACCATGGAAATTTCCATGCGGCTTTTTGAACTTATTGAAATTTATCTTTTCCCCAAGTTCAGATCCAAAATGCGTCAAGACACCTTTGATTGGGTTAAAGATCAATCGGTTGATTACTTTTCATCGAACCTGGCAGGTAGCATTGGCGCAAAAATTGCCGATATCCCAAAAAGCAGTCACCGTATTGTCATCAATTTCATTTGGTACGTTATTGCCACAGCGTTGGTGTTTACTAGTTCCGTGATTGTTGTTGCCCAAGCAAACCTTGTGTTTACCGTTTTAATCATTATTTGGGTTTCCATCCACATGGGGATCACCTTTTATTATTTAGAAGAAATTCAGGTCAAAAGCTCTGACCATTACGAGTCTTTAGCCACGTTAAATGGTGAAACTGTCGATATCATTAATAACGCAAGCAGTGTAAAATTTTTTTCCCGGGTTTCTTACGAAACCAAAAGGCTGAACACCTTTCAAGCTGAGGAAATCAAAAGATCT
>CAIVFQ010000211.1 GCA_903905285.1 uncultured Alphaproteobacteria bacterium | reverse complement strand
TATTAGGCCCAATGCTATTGGCCCATGAATGCATTCGCTGCGGCGTCCAATCGGCATAGTCTTGATGGGCACGTGGCATATGCTCATGTATAGTGCTGTGTCCAGGTTTAAATGAACGCTGATGCAACGCAATACGATTTCCCTTATAAAAGCACTCGATTATCATAGGGCTTATGCGCACATCAATATATTCTTTGATAAACCGATAAGGGACGCTGTAGTAATGTTTGTCAACAACGATATGATAGTCAATCCCTGAGCGAGCTTGCTTCCATTCGGCATAACTGTACGGTGTTATGGGAAGTGCCTTTAGTGCAGGCTTATCTACCTCTAAGTAGTGTGATAAGCGTGTTCCATCAAGCTTTGAAAAAGCCCGCTCGTTATAGGCTTTTAATAAGGGAATGACCGCTTCATTGATTTCACACACACTAAAAAATCTTACATCACGTAATGGCGCAAGGATCCAACGCTGGATCCCTTGTACACCAACTTCTACTTTTGCTTTGTCCTTTGGCGTACGTGAGCGCGCAGGCACGACCGCCACACCATAGTGATCGGCAAGTTCTTGGAACGTCCGGTTAACATCTGGATCATAAAGGTGTGATTTTGTTACCCCTGATTTTAAGTTATCAGGAATGAGACAAACGGTGACACCACCAAAAAATTCAAATGCATGAATATGCGACTGTACCCAAGATGAAAGACTTTGGTCGGCTGTTGCCTCAATAAATGTATAATTTGATGCTCCTAATACCGCAACAAAAATCTGTGCCTTGTGAACTTCCCCGCTGCTTTTATCAACCCAAGGAACCGTAAGGCCAGAGTAATCAACAAACAGTTTTTCACCCGCATGGTGCGTGATTCGCATGCTTGGTTTTAACTTTCCGATGAACTCTTGATACAGCTCACAATATCGACTATAGCTATAACCCTTAGGGCATGACCCTTGATATTCATACCATAAAAGCATCAAGGTCACGCCTTTACGCTTCAGCTCTTTGTGCATCCTGCCAAAATCAGGAAGCGGATGTGTTGGGTTCTTGCTGCTACTTGGAAACAAGACAGCATATACCCTATCTTCTGTCCACTCATCTGTTAATGGCCACCTGAGCTTTGCTGCTTTGGCTCTTGTAAGATAATTACTGACACTACCCGCACTCATTTTTAAACGACGGGCAATCTCTCGATTACTTATCGATTCAGAATGCAATTTTAATACTTCTCTAATTTTACGCATAGATAACTTCTCCGTTGGCATTTTTCTCTCCTTTTGCTCGATTAAAAACTAAAGGATAGAACGGTTATCATGCGTCGCTTTGCTTGTTGTTTATTTGTACATGAGTGATCACCATCGTTCGGAATCAGTGATCACGATGCGTCGGAATTAGTGATCAACATCGCTCAGAATCGGTGATCAAGATACGTCGGAATATGCACCATTGGGGGATTTGTAAGAATCTTGATTTTATTTATCTTTTCAACGGCGCTTATTGGAATCTTCTCGATGAAGACGAACTCAAGTTATTCCTTGGAGATGTTGCCGAGAAAATGGGGGTTGATAGATTTAAGGCCAGATACTTTAATTTTAGGGATCATTTGTACAAACAATTTCTTGCTGTGGCGCATTTACCCAAACCTGAAAAGAGGCAAGAAAATATTTGTATTAACCTAAAGAATGGAACTTTTGAGTTTTCACAAAATGATTTTTGTTTAAGAGAATTTGATCGTGGTGATTTTTTAACGTATCAACTTCCTTTTGAATATTGCCCAGATGCGCTATCCCCTTTATTCCATCAATACTTAGACAAGGTTTTACCAGAAAAAAAATTGCAGCATATTCTGGCGGAGTATTTGGGTTATGTTTTTATTCAACCTAGTACTCTAAAACTCGAAAAGACCTTGCTACTTTATGGCACAGGTGCCAATGGTAAATCTGTTTTTTATGAAATTGTTAGGCATCTATTAGGTGAAACAAATACATCTGAGTATTCATTACAAAGCTTAACTGATGATACAGGCTATTATCGCGCCATGATTGCTAATAAGTTGGTAAATTACGCCAGCGAAATCAATGGGAAGCTTGAGGCTTCAATCTTTAAGCAATTAGTAAGTGGCGAGCCAGTAGAGGCAAGACTACCCTATGGTAAACCTTTTACTATTACCCAATACGCCAAATTAATATTCAATTGCAACGAATTACCTAGGGATGTTGAACAATCAAATGCTTATTTTAGACGTTTCCTTATCGTTCCATTTGAAGTAACTATTCCTGAGGAAG
>CAIVFQ010000210.1 GCA_903905285.1 uncultured Alphaproteobacteria bacterium | reverse complement strand
GGGCTTCTATCTCTTTATCTTTTTTATCCATACAAAACTTATGAATGATTTGAACAAAACTTTAAACACTTTTTTCTTTCCCAACCTGGGTAGTTACGCTTCTTTCTTGAAAATCTTAAAAACCGTTGATTTGTCTTGGTTTTTTCTTTACTGTTTTGACGATAACAAAGTCTCCTTGCTTAAAGAGAATATATTTAAGCTGTTGCTTGTTGCAAGTTACCAACCATAGGGAGTTATTTAAATTGAGATACTACGAAACTGTTTTTATTGTTCGACAAGATCTGACGTCAACACAAGTCGAAAGCATGACCCAGAACTTTACTTCTATCATCAAAGATCATGGCGGCGAAGTAACAAAGACTGAATTCTGCGGCCTGCGGTCTTTAGCCTACCCCATTAAAAAAAATAAAAAAGGGCATTACGTTTTGTTAAATATTGCGTGCACTTTTAAAGGCATTGCTGAAATGGAACGTCAAATGAAATTGAATGAAGATATTCTGCGTTTCTTAAGCGTAAGAGTAGAGGCCTTGGACAACAACCCATCAGCGTTAATGCAACGGCATTATCGTGAAGATAATAATTATTCATCATTTAATAATAATGATGGTGGTGGTGGTGATTTTGAGACCGATGCCCCTAGACAGCCAGCGCAAGAAGCTTTTTAAATTTTTGATGAAAGAAAAATCATAATGTACAACAATCATTCTAACAACAGAACTCCAGACGCAAATGGCACCCGCCCTGAAGGCGGCAAGCCTATGGTTAAACGCCAATTTTTCCGTCGACGTAAAAGCTGCCCTTTTTCGGGCCCAAAGGCTCTAAAAATCGATCATAAGGATATTCGCCTTTTGTCAAAGTTTGTATCAGATAGAGGTAAAATTGTTCCTAGTCGTATTAGTTCTGTTTCCTTAAAGAAGCAACGCGAACTGGCTCAGGCTATTAAACGTGCCCGTTTCTTGGCTCTTATGCCATATGTTAATGGTTAAATTTTATAGGAAGGGGGAGACCCCTTCCCTCCATCATGTTATTATCATTTTTTAATCTTCCCCCTTTGTTACAGGCTGGTCTGGCTGGTTTTATATCGGCCTTATGGTCGATAGCTATTCCTCAAATTCCTGGCATTGGTCTGCTTCTTAGTCCCTTTTTGCTGGTTCCTTTGTTTTTTGTCAGTTTTAGTGTTGGCTTAAGGATCGGATTGCAAGCGGGCTTGATCAGTACTTTTTTTGTCTTCTTATTAGCAAGCCCTTTAGCAGGGTGTGGTTTTTTCATTCTCTACTTTGTCCCTTTTATGATGATCTCGGCGTTATTTCATCAGCACAAGACAAATACAGAATGGTCTTATGGGGCAGGAATAATTCTATCCAACATGACGGGGGTCTTTTTATTAGTCATTGTTGGTGGGCTTATCATTATGAGCAGCCAAAACATTGACTGGCAGCAAGGCATTCTTCAACACTTAGACCAAATTGCCGCACAATCTGCTTCTTTAAAGCCAATGGTTGAGAAAGTGGTGCCGTGGCTACCCAGCCTTTTAGGGGTATCTATGATCGCTTCTTTAACGGTAAACGCTTATGTTGCTCAGACGTTGTTGGAAAAAACACGCAATAATCTAAGAGTTTTTCAAAAAGAAGATTGGCAAATTCCTTTATGTTGGGACATCGTTGTTGTGCTTGGCATGATGATGTGGAGCCTTGGAAAGTTTTTTGGTCTGCCACAAACTTTACTTATTGCTAAAACAGTTATCACTTTAGGCTGCGTGCCTCTTGGTTTTATCGGCCTGCGTATTTGCTATTTACGCCTAGATTGGCAGGCTTCAGGACGATTATGGTTCCGCCTGCTTTGTGTTTTATCCTTTTTGCTTGTTTGGCCTCTTATTTTTATTGTATTGTTAGGCTTCATTGAATCGTGGTATGGCTTAACACAGCGTTTTTCCAAAAACCAACGCGACACACATTTATAACGACGATTAGTAGGGAGTTTCTAAGATGCAGGTCATCTTACTGGAAAGAGTAGAAAAATTAGGGCAAATGGGTCAAACCGTTAACGTTAAACCGGGCTATGCGCGTAACTATTTGTTGCCAAAGAAAAAAGCACTGCGTGCTACTGAATCAAATTTAAAACATTTTGAATCACAGCGTGTGCAATTAGAGGCGCACAATTTAAATCGCCGCGGTGAAGCCGAACAAGTTGCCCAAAAAATGGCTAACTTGATGGTAACACTCATTCGCCAAGCCAGTGAAGTGGGGCAACTTTATGGGTCAGTTCGGGTGCAAGACATCTCCCAAGCCGTTCAAACAGCTGGGTATACGGTCGATAAAACTCAGTTTGTCCTCACTGTTCCCATTAAAACTTTAGGTATGCACAAAGCAAAACTTATGCTTCACCCTGAAGTTGAAGTGTTGATCACTGTTCAAGTCGCCCAGTCAGAAGAAGAAGCGAATGCTCAGTTAGAAAAGCATAAAGATTCTGAAGAGGCGTAAAAACTTACGAATCTTAACAGTTCGTTAATTTTTTCAAGCCTAGACTTATTTTAGTTTTATCTTAATAAGTCTAACTTCATGATCAGTAAAATCTCGACGGTGACATTCCAAGGTATTCAGGCTGAGGAAGTCACCGTTGAAGTTCAAATGTCACCTGGTCTTCCAGCTTTTAATATTGTTGGCTTGCCTGACAAGGCTGTTGGTGAATCGCGTGAACGGGTTCGTGCCAGTTTTCATCATTTAGGCCTTAGCCTTCCCCCCAAAAGAATTACGGTTAATTTAGCTCCCGCTGACATTCAAAAAGAAGGGTCGCATTACGACCTGCCCATTGCTTTGGGATTAATGGCGGCCATGGAAGTTCTTGATGGCGTTCAACTGAGCCAGTATACAGCGTTAGGCGAACTGGGTTTAGATGGTCGGTTGGCAGCCGTTGTTGGTGTTTTGCCGGCGGCAATGAATGCAGCTATGCATAATCGTGGGTTAATTTGTCCACAGATCAGCAGCCGTGAAGCCGCCTGGGCCGGTGATTTGGAAATTTTAGCAGCCCCTGATTTATTGTCACTTATTAATCATTTCAAAGGTACACAGGTTCTTAGCCCACCTGTTGCTGAATTGGCCCCTGCCCTTTTATCTAACGGTCAAACCGTTGATTTAAAAGATATTAAAGGCCAATATTTAGCAAAACGTGCCTTAGAGATTGCCGCTGCTGGTGGTCATAACATCCTTATGTTAGGGCCTCCGGGAGCTGGGAAATCGATGTTGGCACGGTGTTTGCCAAGCTTGCTGCCGCCTTTAGAGCCTACTGAAGCCCTTGAAGTCACAATGATTCACAGCTTAGCGGGATTGTTGCCCGAAAGCGGTTTGATTTATCAGCGCCCTTTCCGTGATCCCCACCACTCAGCGTCTTTAGTTTCGTTAGTGGGAGGCGGCAATCGTGTTAAGCCAGGGGAAATCTCGCTCGCTCATCAAGGGGTTTTATTTCTAGACGAACTGCCAGAATTTTCGCGTCCAACCCTGGAATCATTGCGTCAGCCTTTGGAAACAGGGAAAATCGTTGTCGCAAGGGCCAATAATCATGCAACGTATCCCGCCCGAATTCAGCTTGTTGCGGCAATGAATCCTTGTCGGTGTGGGTACTTTGGCGATTTGGAACGTCAATGTCATCGCGCCCCTGTTTGTGCGAATGACTATCAAAATAAGATTTCAGGGCCATTATTAGATCGATTTGATTTGTTATTTCATGTGCCTCCCCTAAGTGCCCATGAGTTATTAGGGGACAATGAGGCAGAAAGCAGTCAAGTTGTTGCTGACCGTGTTAGCCAAGCCAGAAAGCGTCAACAACAGCGTAACCAGAATATGTACAGTTGGTTGAACGCAACCATTGATGGTGAACACCTGAAGCAAATTGCCGAACCTGACCATGAGGGTAAAGTGTTACTGGGCAAAGCTGTTGAAAAGATGCGTTTATCAGCCCGCGGTTATCATCGCATTTTAAGGGTAAGCCGAACCATTGCTGACCTTGAAGAATGCGAATCAATACAAAGGCACCACATTACCGAGGCGTTAGGATACAGACAATAGAAATAATTTTAATAAAAATATAAAAAAATTTGAAAAATTAACGAAATATTAACCTTTGTGACCTATTCTTTAAGGTGTTAAGAAACATTTTTTTTTGTGGGGTCAGCATGAGAATACCTTTTATTCCTTTATATTTAGCGCTATCTACGTTAGTTTGCTCTCAAATGGTTATGGCAGATGAAGTAACGACAACGGCGGCTTCTGTGCAAAACGTCTCTTACGGGAAACCTTCTACCAGTACTAGTGAGATTTCTGAAGCAGACGTATCAAGAAGTCCACGATGCATGATCAACCCACGGGGTGAAGGCTGCACTAGAGAACTAGATTCAAACCAGCTTGCGTTAGGTTTGGATGTTTCAATTGCTACTCAAGGTGCCGGTGGACTTTACAGCCCGGAAGCTGATATTAATGCTATGCACGCATATGCTGGTTTAAACCCTGCTAATGCCGGTCAATATTAAACATGGTTAATCTCTATGGTTAAGTTAACGCTGCCTAAAAACTCACGAATAAAGCCAGGGCGTACTTTGAAAAGCCCTGGTGGCGTGTCTTTAGATAAGCCAGCATCTAGCCGTACTTTTCAAGTTTACCGTTGGCAGCCTGATACTGAGCTTTGTAAAACGGAATCACCGAACCTTCCCCGTTATGATCAGTTTAGCCTGGATGTTAACCAATGTGGGCCAATGGTTTTGGATGCTTTGATTACCATCAAAAATGACATAGACCCAAGCTTAACGTTTCGTCGATCGTGTCGGGAAGGTGTTTGTGGCAGTTGTGCCATGAATATCGACGGTGTTAATACGTTAGCCTGCATCAAGCCAATTGCTGAAGTGGAAGGGGTGATTAAAGTTAACCCCCTGCCCCATATGCCAGTGATCAAAGACTTGGTGCCTGATCTAAAGCAAGCCTATGCCCAGTATGCATCCATTGAGCCCTGGCTTAAGACTTCTTCACCAGACCAACCAGACCAAGAGCATCGTCAAAGCCCCGAAGAACGGGCAAAGTTAGATGGATTGTGGGATTGTGTTCTATGCTTTTGTTGTTCAACCTCCTGCCCCAGCTATTGGTGGAATAGCGATCAGTATTTAGGCCCAGCCACCCTTTTACAAAGTTTTCGTTGGGTTCAAGACAGTCGCGATGAAACCCGCCGACAACGCCTTGAACAGCTGAATGACGAAATGAAACTATACAGTTGTCATACCATTATGAATTGTGCAAAAGCCTGCCCCAAAGGGTTAAACCCTGCCAAAGCCATTAGTCAGATTAAACAGCAGATCGCCCGCGAGTTTGATTAAGTTTTTTTTTAATAAAAAAACCACCCCCATTAACCTTATATTAGGATTTGAATGCTTTAATTGTATTATGAAAATGTACAATTTGGAGACCAATAATGGCAAAATTTTTTGTGGCGATTCTTTTGAGCTTCTTTGCTCTTTCAGCTATTTCGCCAGACTATGCCTTTGCTACTAAGACAAAGCCTGCTGCTAAGAAAAGTGATAACGGTGCTGCAAATAAAGCAAAGGCCGATAAAGCAAAGGCCGATAAGAGTAGTAGTACTGCTGCCAAACCGAGTCGCTTTTCCGGATTGTCTGCCGCCGCCAAAGGAGCCGCTGGACAAGCTGCAGGTTCTGATCTTGGGCAAATGGCCAAAGGAGCCGCTCAGGAAAAAATCAATGCCGCCAAAGAGGCTGCTCAGGCGAAGGCTCTTGAAAAAGCCGATGCTATAAAAGCTGCTGCTCTTAAAAAAGCCACTGACTCTAGTCTTGGCAAAAAGGTTCTTGCTGCAAAGGCAAAAGCTGAAGACTTAAATAAAAAAGCGAATTCTGCTATAGGCGTAGAAGATGCAGCTCCAGATGATGCAGAGGCAGCTCCGGCTGAAGAGGATGACGCAGGAGCAGCTCCGGCTGAAGAGGATGAGTAAGTCTTTTTCAATTCTGTAAAGTTCAACTTTTAAGCAGCTGTTCAGGGGCGTTCTGAGCAGCTGCAATTTTCTCTAATAATCGGTGTTGAATATGCATAATATGTTTTTCTACCTTCTATTACTGTCCTTAATAGCCAATGCGAATTTAAAAGCGTCTTCCGATGTTAAAATCGTCGAAGAAGAATCACCAGATCCTCTTCGCACGGAGGAGTCCTCTAGCATTGATACAGCTTCAAGCTTTGATGCAGCAGTATGTTTAACAACACGTGTTGAAGAAAGTCCTGACTATTTTAGGGACAAATTCCCCCCCTTGGTTACACCAAAAGATCTTAAAGCCAAACAGGAACTGATCGATAGAACAATAAGACTGTACGGGGATAACCTTGCAGCTGATCCAAGTTTCTATCAATTAATAGACCCCTTGATTTCAATTACTCCTGATGGATCAGGCGATTTTCATCTAAGCTTTGTGATGTCAGACTTCTATTTATCGTGCTTGAAATTATACGACAAATTAGGCTGTTTTACGTACGAAGGGCTTTTAAGAGAGCTAGAGAAACCAAACGGTAAAGAAAGATACAGGTTTACCATGATGAGTCTATCGTCTTTTTCCCATCCCACTGCTCTTTCAAGAACGGTTTGGCAAACCATTTTTAACCTTCAAGATGACCGGTTCGAAAGATTAAAAGGCATCACGCACATAGCTGATCGATTTCCCCTTTTCAAACTTTCAGTTTTACCAGAGGTGTTTCGGGAAACTTTCGAACAATCAAATTGGAATAAGGATTATTGGGATCGATTTTTGCTAAGCTTAAGCCGGGTAAACCCAACAATCGAGCAGGCTAGAGAGGAAGTTCAAAAATACCGGGCTTCTGCCTTGCTGTTAGCGGCAAGATAACCCAAGGTTTTTCGTACCCTTAATGCAAAACGGGTTTGGCGCCCTTTTCAAGATCTAACCAAAATTGATCAAAAGGCACAGGCTCGCTTACTAAAAACCCCTGGATCACATCACATCTCAGGCTTTGAACCAGCATGAGTTGTTCTAGGGTTTCTACGCCTTCACAAACCACTTCAAGGTCTATTTCTTTCGCCAAATCAATTAGGCATTTTAAAACAGCACGGGCACTGGCGGAATGTGGGGCCTTTTGAATAAAGCTTTGGTCAATCTTGACGGCATCAACCATCAATTCAACAAGATAATTCATGGTCGCATATCCACTGCCAAAATCATCTAAAATCACCCGAATGCCCATAGCCCTTAGTTGCTGGATATTTCTATTCAGAATTTCTAAATTGTTTGCCTTTGGGAATTCCGTAATCTCAATCGATAATTGGCTGGGATCAACAGTGGTGTGTTTAGCGAAACAGCTTTCTAGGAAAGTGGCAAAGCTTTTGTCAATCATTTCGGGTGGCATGTTAACAGACAACGGAATCGTGCACCGAACCAAATGGCTTTTTTCTTCAAGCTGTTTAATAACATTGCTGACGATCCATTCACTAAGGGGATGAATCAATCCTTGATTTAAAGCCGTTTGAATCCACTGATGGATAGGAATGGATGAAATATTCATGCCATTCGTTAAAGAAGCAAGAGGCCAATTGTTGCTAGGCGTAGGCATCCTTAGTAAAACTTCGCCCCCAACAACCTGACCAGAGCTAATGCTGGTTTGTGGTTGGACAAAAAGCCTTAATTGATCATGATCAATGGCTTTGGCTAAAAACTCAGCGAGCTGAGCGTCCTGATTGAGAGGTGTGGCCATGCAAAATTTTAAATTTATTCTTGAATTTTAACTTTTTTATCACGATTAGACTGAACAATCAAGACATAAATTTAAAATCTGTTGATTATTCTGAAAAAAACAGTTTTTACTTGGTTAATATTGTGACAATAAAGAATATCAATTGATAATTTTCTTCGATTGCCATACCTTAACCGGCTCTGGCATATTGCAAGGATACATCGCATCAACTAAAGAGCAAAAGGTGAAAAATCAAAGAATTTTATCAGGGGTAAGACCAACCGGCCACATTCACCTGGGTAATTATCTGGGTGCTATTCGCCAGTGGGTTCGGCTTTCTCAAAGCCTTTCTAAACAAGGCTTGAACGAACAGCTGTTCTGTATTGTGGATCAGCATGCCCTGACTACTCAATCAGATACCAATAATCTGTCTTTGAATACTTACACTATTGCAGCTGCCTATATAGCCTGCGGCATCAACCCTGATGAAAGTGCTATTTTTATTCAAAGCCACGTTCCTGCCCATACTGAACTGGCCTGGTACCTCAGCTGCATCGCCCCATTGGGGTGGTTGAATCGCATGACTCAGTTTAAAGACAAAGCGGGTAAAGACACGGGCCAAGCCTGCCTTGGTTTGTATGCCTACCCTGTTTTGATGGCAGCCGATATTTTAATCTATAAGGCAACCCAAGTACCGGTTGGTGAAGATCAAAAGCAACACGTTGAATTGGCACGCGACTTGGCTGGCCTATTTAATCGTCATTGTGATGTGGATTATTTCCCCCTTCCAGAACCCCTTATCAATAAATCAACAGCCAGAATCATGAGCTTAAGGGACGGTTCTAAAAAGATGAGCAAGTCTGATTTGTCAGATTATTCACGCCTTCACTTAACAGACGAAAATGATTTATTGACCTTGAAAATTCGAAAAGCCAAAACAGATAGCGATCCGATTCCTGATGCCATTAAGGGATTAGAAAGCCGATTAGAGGCGCAGAATTTATTGGGGATATATGCCAACCTTACAGAGCAGACCTTAGAATCTGTTTGTCAGCAATTTGCAGGTCAGCTTTTTTCAGCGTTTAAACCTATTTTGACCGAGGTTGTCATTTCCACCCTGCAACCGATCAGAGAGAAAATCTTCCAGTTGAGAGAAGAAAAATCTTATCTGAATCAAATTTTGCATAAAGGCGCAGAGACAGCCAACCAGTTAGCCAATAAGAATCTAAGTGAAATACGGACATTACTGGGATTGGTTGATCGTTAATTCTTTCTGCTCTGTGTTTTGCACCCTATTTAAAAAGGGTGTTAAATATCCTGTCAAAAGGCCCTCTCTCCACCCTGTAAGCAGCTTATGGTGGGGGTTAGGAAAAGACACAAATGATTCCATATCACGCTTATTCGCCAGGCAGGAAGACGGTAGGCTTAAGGTATCAGCCAGCTCTTTAAGATGCGTGCGAATTTGATTCAAGCTCCGCTTTTGTTGTTCCGTCAATTGGCTTTGAAAATTGTGACGCATCCAATCTTTTATAATTTGTCTGCGATCTTCCTGGATTAAGTCGTCTTGATCAAAAAACTGATGGGCCTGTTGGTAACAATGGTAAAAACTTTCAAAACAAGCTTTATCACTCAGTTTATGACGGTATGAGAACAAAGTTTTTTTCAATTCTTCCTGTTCCATAAACGGGACACAACTAAGATCAGTTAACAATCGATTGTCAGCCAGCAAGCTGCGGCTGATATTGTTGGTTTGTGCGTATTGTTCTCGCCAAGCCGCTAAATCCCATAAAATGCTGTACTGTTGCCATTTGGAAAAAGGCGCTTTTAATCGTTGCCAGGCCGTTTCAGGATTGACCGTAAATGTTTGCGCATTGGATAAAGTTAAGAAATTATCTTCCGGCCAATGAAGACGCCCCAAATCACTCAGGAGATCTTTTAATAAAATATAAACTTCCTTTAAATAAAGAACGTCATGGATGGCATATTCTAGCTGTTCTTGCCTTAAGGGACGTTTCAGCCAGTTCGTAAATTGTTCATCTTTACTTATTTTAATATCTAACAGAAGATTGACCAGTTTTTCATAGCCCAACCCCTCTCCCAGCCCTGCAAAGGCAGCCGCAATTTGTGTATCAAAGATGGGGCTTGGGCAACGCCCAAACAGATTGTATAAAATTTCTATATCTTGGTGGCCAGAATGGAAAACTTTGGTAATAGACGGTTCTTGTAAGATAGATTCTAGGGGCTCTAGTGATAGGTTATTAATCACAGGGTCGATCATCACCGCGTGGCCTGGCGTTGCCAATTGAATCAAGCCGAGTAGTGGCCAATAGGTTGTTTGGCGCACGAACTCACAGTCGATGGCTATAAAAGCGGGTTTTTCTATTAAAACTTGTTGGCAAAACGTTTGTAAGGGGCCGGCCGCATCAATGAGTGTCCAAGACATTTTTTTACTTAATTTCCAATTTTGTGACTTTAAACTAACAGACCTTAAGTCTT
>CAIVFQ010000209.1 GCA_903905285.1 uncultured Alphaproteobacteria bacterium | reverse complement strand
CCTTGGGACTTTTGACGATTTTTGTGTATCTTAGGCTCATGAGGGAACTACCTTGGTCGGTTTTCCCTCAAAACTCTCACTATTTTACCTAAAATGCAACTTACGCAGAAGGTCTAATAAATAAAGGTGTGGATCGTGCAGAGATTATTAACATCTTGCTTCACCCCTTAAAATTGCTGTACAAATAAGTATGGACATCTTCGAAAACAAATATTTTATGACTGTGTTATTTAAAGTCATCTCTCTGCGAAAGCCCCTCTAGGGCATTCATATCCTCTTTTCACAAAATCTTTCTGTACAATTAATTCCTTTTCCTTAAAGAGGATGAGTATGTCTCATAAAAGTAATTCTAATAAAATCGGTTTTTGG
Organism: uncultured Alphaproteobacteria bacterium; assembly: GCA_903905285.1. Taxonomy (GTDB): domain Bacteria; phylum Pseudomonadota; class Alphaproteobacteria; order Paracaedibacterales; family CAIULA01; genus Finniella. The sequence continues at coordinate 8,535 of CAIVFQ010000209.1, read as the reverse complement.
TCAGTTTTTGCCCTGGTTACGGGCAGCCAAATTGGGTCAGGGGTATTTACATTACCTGCGCTGTTGGCTCCCTATGGGGCCTTTAGCTTAGTCGGGTGGTTAATCGCCGGGGTGGGGGCTGTTGCGCTGGCCCTGGTGTTTGGGGGGTTGTGTGGTCAATTCCCGCGCACGGGTGGGCCTCACGTTTATGTGCATCAGGCTTTCGGCCCAAACGCTGCCTTTTTTACAGGCTGGACGTATTGGGTTATTTCGTGGGTTAGCACCACAGCTGTTATTGTGGCCAGCGTGGGTTACTTGTCCCCTTTAATAGGGAATCAAAGCGCCGAGGTTTACTTGCTGCTAGAGGTCGCCTTGCTGTTGGCAATTACAGGACTGAATTTGAAAGGCGTTAAGGCAGCGGGTCATGCTGAATTCTTTCTAACATTGCTGAAATTTGTTCCTCTTTTGGTGATTCCTATTTTGGCGTTGGTTTATTTTAACCCCAACAATTTTGTTATGACGCCTGCAACAATGGCTTTATCGACGCCCCAGCTTCTTAGCCAAGTTACCTTGTTGACTTTATGGGGGTTCATCGGAGTCGAATCAGCCACAGCACCAGCCGGGTGTGTGGAAAACCCCTGCCAGACCATTCCGCGGGCCATCATTTTTGGCACCTTATGCGTTGCTGTTCTTTACATGATTAATAGTATTGGCATTATGGGGCTGATTCCGGGGGCTGAATTAGCCCAATCGAAGGCACCTTATGTCGATGCGGCTCAGCGTGTTTTTGGCGGCAGCTGGCACCTTGTGGTTTCTGTTATGGCCTCGGTCGTTTGTATTGGTACCTTGAACGCGTGGATGTTAGCCAGTGGTCAGGTGGCCTTAGGGTTGGCGGAAGATAAATTCCTGCCCCACTTTTTCGCCAAGAAAAATGTTAATGAATCCCCTTATTTCGGATTGTTAACCAGTTGCGCCGGCATTATTCCGTTATTGATTTTAACCAGCAGCGACAGCCTAAGCCATCAGATAACCGCCATCATTGACTTTTCGGTGATTGCCTTTTTGTTTGTGTATTTATTATGTGGGTTGGCATACGCGAAGGTTTTAAGAAAACAGGGATGCCGATCAGTTTGCAGATGGCTTTATACTTGTGTTGCGATCGGTTTTTGTTTATGGGTTTTGTACGAGACCCCGCTAAAAACATTGGCAATTTCCAGTCTGTTTGTGATCAGCGGCGTTCCGGCTTATACCCTTTGGTATAAGAAACTGTCTTTAAGAAATAAGAACAGGAGAAAATCATGATTAAAAGAATATTTTATTTATTTATTTGTTTGATATTAACGAGTTGTGCATTATGGGCAGCGGACGCGGCTACTTTTAAGGATGAAGCTAAAGCTGATGAGGGAAGAAAGTTGACACCTATTCCAGGGTCAACGATATTTTCTCGTGAAGACAACGGATAACGGCGGGTAAACGTTATGTGTTCATAGATCATCGTGGCCGGACATGGACGCTCAGTAAACATCTTCGGTTTAATCGACTTAAATTCCACTTTGAACTTAAGGTAGGGGGGTAATTTTTAATTAGTCTGCTCTATAAAGTTTTGAGCACTTTATTTGCCAATCCGCTTCGTCGTCATCACGAGGAGCCGCAGGCGACGTGGTGACCCAGGGATTTTCCTAGATTGCCACGTCCTTTCCAAGGACTCGCAATGACGATTTTTTATCATCGCCGCATCTTAAATTTATTATTTTGTAAACTCAATTGATGACAGCCAACGACCAGCTAATCCTCCCCCTTACAATCCACACTGACTTCAGTCGTCAGGCGTGGATTGAAGATGTAAGCAATCAAGAGGCAACGGCGTGGATTGATCGGTGGCCTGATTGGCCACCCCCTCGTATCCTTTGTGTATATGGCGAGCAGGGCAGTGGCAAAACGCATTTGGCTCACCTATGGGCGAATCAAGTCAATGGGCTTTATCTAAAGGCGGCACAGGCGGCTGAACAAAGCCCCTACGAGGCATTTCATCAAAGACAACCGATCGTTCTTGATGAAATGGAATCGCTGACCAATCAAGAATGGTTGTTTCATTTTTACAACTTTATTCAAGACAATCAGGGCTATGCCTTGCTGTTAGCCAACAATCCCCCCAGCCAATGGTCTGTGACGTTGCCCGATTTAGCATCACGATTACAAACCGTCATCAGCGTGCAGATTCATCGCCCTGACGAATCGGCCTTAAAGACAATTATGATTAAACAATTTCGTGATCATGGTCTTATCGTTAAGCCAGAAGCTGTTGATTATTTATTAAAACAGTGCGAACGATCATTCGCCGCGGTTAACAGATGGGTGGTTAAATTAGACAGGGTGGCGGCCACAAAAGGGCGGTCAATCACGATTCCCTTGATTCGTGAAATTTTGATTCAAGAAGGTGAGGTATAATAATACCGAGCGTCAGAGCCTTAGGCAAATAGAGCCTTATAGCGGTTTTTTTGTTGCCAAAAAGATTTTTTCCCCCTATAAACAACGTAGATGAATTTAACTTTTCAAAGAAAAATGTATACACCTTCTACTCGTTCACAAGACGTCGTTAAGAAATGGGTGCTGATCGATGCGCAAAATTTAATTTTGGGTCGGTTGGCAAGCGTTGTTGCGATGCGCCTTCGCGGTAAACACAAACCCAGCTATACCCCACATGTTGATGATGGCGACTGTGTCGTGATTATTAATGCTGATAAAGTCAAACTGACCGGTAACAAACTTGCTGATAAGAAATTTTATTGGCACACGGGTTATGCTGGCGGTATTAAAGAACGCGCTATCGGTCAAATTTTAAGTGGGAAATATCCTGAACGGGTTTTGACAAAAGCTGTTGAACGCATGGTTCCACGGGGCCCCTTGGGTCGCAAAATCATGTGTAACCTAAAGGTTTATAAGGGCACTGAACACCCGCATGCTGCTCAACAACCCGCCCTATTAGATGTCGCGGCGATGAACCGCAAGAACGTACGGAGTATTTAACGATGGCTACTGAAAAAGTTGGGCTAGAAGATTTAAAAATTGCTGTTAAGAAAGCGGCCTTCGTCGATAAAGCAGATAATGCTGGTGTCGAGGCAGGTGCTGTTGTTCAAGCTAAGCCTAAGATTGACGCGCAGGGGCGTTCTTATGCGACAGGAAAGCGTAAAAATGCTATTGCTCGTGTGTGGATTAAACCAGGCATGGGAAAGATTTTGGTGAATGGCCGGGTATTCGAACAATATTTTGCCCGTCCTGTTTTACAAATGATTATCAATCAGCCTTTCAAAGCGGCTAACAGAATCACCCAGTACGATGTTTGGTGTACTGTTGTTGGTGGTGGGTTATCAGGACAAGCCGGCGCTGTGCGTCATGGCATCAGCAAGGCTTTGACTTTCTTCGAGCCTGATCTGCGACCAGCCCTAAAAGAAGGTGGGTTCTTAACCCGCGACAGTCGTATTGTTGAACGTAAGAAATACGGTCAAGCTAAAGCGCGTCGTCGTTTCCAATTCTCGAAACGTTAATTTTAACGTTTCAGATTTCTTTCAGAACTCGGCCATTTCTGGCCGAGTTTTTTTTTATATCATATTTATGCTCGTACTGCCGATTCAACAGCGCTTGGAACGATGGTGTGGGCTTCTTTTTCTGTAAGCGTCTTTTCATAGTCTATAAGTGCCTGACGGAATGTTTTCATAACCTCTTTACCTTTTTCGTCAATAGCAAGGGAGCTAAAATCTTCGGTCAATTTTGCGGTTGAGGCTGTCGTTAAAACGGTTAAATCTGTGAAAGCATTAAAGGCATCAATTTTAATAAGACTCCCATTAGTTGGAATTTGCATTGGTATGTACTGTTGCCAAAAGCCATAGTTAAATGTCATGTTTCCAACATTTTCATGTTCGACCGAAGTGGTGAAGATGGATGTTGTTAACAATTTTTTTAGAGTGCCTTTGTTAAGAATAGGTGCATAACCTTTAATTCCATTTGGAATGTACTTATCCAATTGATTGTACCAACTTGAAAGTTGTGCGTCGGCAGATACCATTTCATCGTTTTCATAATAGGCATCGACATAGTTACCCACGTAATTACCAATGATCTTCCAAAAAGAACCTGAATTTTCAGCATAAGGATAGCTGATTTTTAAGTCTTCAGGATCAAATCCCCGTAATGCTAAATTTTCCGCAAAGTCCATTCTGCGAATATCAAACTTATCAACAGAACCGTTAATTAAAGCGAGGGCATCGCCATGATGATAGCTTGATACAATGGGCAAAAAGCTGTATTCATGGCCGCATAATAATTTGATGGTTGTATTATTGAGGGCTATTGTTCCACTGATGTGAGGATGTAATAAAACTCGGATAGAATGATTATAGTCAAGTTCACCGTATGTAACGGCTGCTAATGTTCCGGCCATGGATAAATGCGTATTGACCAAATGATGGACAACAATCAGGTCAGTTGATAAGGCGCCTAATAAGGCTTTTTGGGCAAGCAACCAATTTACGCCACCTGGACCATGGTCATAACCCAAATACTGAATCGATACGGTCCTCATTTGTTGTGAAACTGCATCATATTCTAAAGTGGCTTTCCCACCCAAAGGCATTAATCCGTTTTTGACAGGTAAGCTTTCATAGTGGGAAAGATCAATGGTATACACCATGGTTTTTTCTTTTTCACCATTATCTCCCGCTCCTGCTCCCATTTTTGGCTTTGCCATAATGTAATCGGCAAAAGGTCCTGCCAAAGCCACAGCGGCTAAAACGTCACCTTTCTCAACGCCTTCTTTGATCAGACGCGGTAACACTGGTCTGGGGATGATTTTTTCAAACGAGGCTGGAAAAAATTTTAATAAAGCCTCTGGATCAGAAGGAATCGAAGGCAGTCTTTTTTGGGAAAGGGGGATAAAACGCATTAGCTTATCAATGACATTCGAAGAAAAATCTGAAAATCTTGTTTTTTCTTTTTCTGGAATTGATTTTGCCGTATAAACATGGGGGAAAGGTGTTCTTTGATCAAATTCAGCCCATGATATTAACTCTGATCCTCGTTCTGATTCTGCCGTATTAAGAGGGTTAGCCGTTGATGAAGATGAAGCGGCCTCAAAGCCAACCGTTGATATTTTTTGCCATACTTTCATTTTCGTCTGATACCAAAATGGTAAGCTCTCAGGTGCAACGTCAGGCGAAACCTCTGATGCAATCTGCATTGCATGACCTGTGCAAATCCCAAATAATAAAAAAGCTATAATTGTTCTTTTCATAATATCCATCCTTTAAAAAAAGTAATAATATTATGATTTAGTTCTAAATGTTTAATATTTATCTAATATTTAGTTTATAGATAAATTATTATGGTTCCGTCTTTGTCGTCATCCACTTAATTTTTTCCTTTTTATCCAATGTTTGCCATTTTCCTTTTTGTGTCGGATTCAATGTTCTTGCAAATTCAATCAGTTGTGTTGGAATATTTCCCCCTGTCAACGCACCGAGAAGTGCAGCTCTGTCATCAACAGGGGCGCTAGTCGTGCTAGCACCACCGCCAGGCTTCTGTAGGAGGAGGAGGAGGAGGTGTCGGCCGAGGGGGAAGCATAACGACGTCACCAAGTGGATTTATCCCTGTCTTCATCCATTCGACTTTCTGAAAGATAGTGGCTTTTTTCCAATTTGTCTTGTCTGTTCCATCGATTAATGTTTTTGCGAATGCTCTAAGAGCTCCTGCATTCTCTAGCTCAAGTTGCATAGCCTTTTTTGGATCAACAGGTCCAGTAGAAGCAGCCGCACTTGACGAAGAAGAACTGACTGAGACAGAAGGCGTTGGCACGACGACACGCAATGGGGGAGAGAAACTAGGCCCGCTATACGTAGACGTGTCTGACGGCGTTAAGGAAGCCAATGAAGTCGTAGAGGATGCTCTTGACGTTAAGGAAGCTAATGATGCTGCAGAAGATGGCCTTGATATTATTGCTTGCGTCGGCGGCTTATAATCAGGGTTTTTTCTTTTTAAGAAGGCTGTAAGATTGGTTTTAAAACGCTCACCATTCGCGTCAACAGCTGCTTTTATGTCTGAAAATTGTTGCGTAAAGACTGTCAGTTGGTTGTTATTTAGTGCATTTGTGTCTAATGCCAAGGAATCTTCTTGGAAAGAGATAAGGCGATCAATAAGGCTTTGTCTTGCGTCGCGTTCATCATCTGTTTCGTCTATCGGTCCTTTTGCCCCTCTTTGTGAGAGTTTCTCGGCCTTGAATGCTTCCAGATCGTCTTTTTGGCAGGAAGCAATAAAGCTCGCTAAGGGGGTGTAGACATCCAAAAATCTTCTTGTGACTGTTTCGCGATAAGATTTTCCCGAAACAAGGTCTGCGGCTTTTTGGCGAAACAAAGTTATTTTTTGTTGTTTATCGGCACCAGCTTCATTGAGATCAGGTTGGTAATCTTCAGCTTTTTCTGCCTGTTGAATTCTTGTCTTCACAATGCCGGTGAGTTCTTGGATGTCAGATTCACTGACCTTTGTACGAGTGTGAGAAAGCTCAGCATATCTTTGTGCGACGTTTCTAAACTGATCTGATAGATCAAAAAGATATGAAAACAGGGCTTTTAATTGTGGAATAGTTAGCTTTGACAAATCTTCTTTTAGGTCTTCAAGGCTTGGGTTTGTATCTATTAAAAGGAATAAAACGGGCGGGTATTCAAATAAATGAACGACAAAAGGTAGTTCATTCAGTTTTCTGACAGCAGATAATCTTCTAACTTTATCAACTTCACTTGTTAATGAAGATTCATATTGCGCACGAAGTTCTAGGTTACGTTTTTTGATTTCGGCTAAAATTCTTTTAATAGCTTCATTAATTTCTCGTGAAACAGGTGTGACCAAGTCTGGTGCACAGGCGCCTTTCTCTGTCAAACTTTTTAAAAAATTTTGGAATGTAGCGCTAGCGTCCAGTGATAATTGTAAACTGTCTTTTCCATCAAGCCGTTCTAATGCATCCGACACTGGCGTTAAAAGGATGTTCACCATAAACTCTTCGTACTTGCCGGCATCGGTTGCACGTCTTAGAGCATTCTCTTTAAATCTTTCAAAATCACTTGGCAATGTTTCTTTGTAACGTCTGGCCAATGCATAAATTCCCCTTGTTATTTCTACAGCATTTTCAACTTTTGAGGCGACTGCACTAGAAAAAACCTCAATGCCTGAATATACAGAGGCCATAATAGCCATATAGTCCTTTTGGGCTTGCTCGCCAGCGCTTTCATTCTCTTTGATCTCATCTAATAAGAAAATATAACCTTCTAAAAAAGTGGCTAAGGAACGAGATTTTTTGCGGAGCTCTACGGCCGTCGCTGACAAAGCCTGCATAGGAGGCAAAACAGCGTCTAGAAGGGCGGTGTCTGTACCAGAATGTCTTACTGTTTCCATCAGGTGATCAAGCCGTTGCCTTGCTTCGGAAACCTGCTGTTCAACGATTCTCTTTTCTGCCTTTGCCGCTTCTTCTCTTATTCTGGATTGTCGATGGGCTTCTTCTTCTTCTCTCTGCCTTTGTTCTGCTAATACTTTTGCGGCTTCTTCCAGCCTATGCCTGCGTTCTGCCTCTTCGCGTCTGGCTGTTTCAATCCTTAAGCGTGCTTCAGTCTGTTCTTTTTCGGCTTGTAATGCACGGTTGGCGATTGCCGAAGCCGCAGCTGCGACACTTTTGTCAGCCTGTAGTCTAGACATATTGCTATTGTATTCATTCAAGAAGTTTTTGGCTTGAAGTAGGCTTGTCCCCGTGTAGATTTCGGTGATTGGATTTCCTTTTTGACGTTGCTCTGTTAGCCACGGATTAAAGGTGCTTTGTAACCATTTAATCTTAACCCCGACAGGAGAGCTATCTGGAAAAGAGGGGCCGGAGTTATCTAATCCACTAGAGCCTTGTGCAATTTTAAAGCTGACCAAAAACACCATGGTCAGTAAACATAAAGTCTTTATAATCATGAGAAATCTATTGACGTAAAAATAGTCATATACAGTAGCTTAATATCTAAAACGTTAAAGAAACTTTAATAGCCACGACTGTCATGTTTTCCGGCTTCGTAAAAAACTTCTGCGCCCAGACCAAAATGATTCCACCTGTGCAAGTATCCTCCAAACAGACTGGCAAGATGGCCGTGCTTTTTCATGTCTTGCTTGTTTGTGAAAACTTGTGCTTCAAAGATATCGGGGTCAGCAGTATCCATCCTCTCGCTTCTTTGTCCATTCATGCGTTCCATGCCAACACCCATGCCCACATAAAATCCTGATGAGAAAGAAGAGGCATTGGCGTTTGCGCTGCACCCAAGGCAAAGGGTGGTTGTGAGTAGAATTAAGTTCTTTAAATTCATATTTAGAAAGTTAAAATTTTATATTTATTTTGAATTCTATTTTATTCTTTCTGATAAATAAAGAAAAAAATAAACATATATTTTTAAAATAAATAAAGAAAAATTTGAGACTTTTAACCATAGATAGTTTTTGATATAATGCCCTGAGGTTTTTTTTAGAAGGAAGGGGCCTAGTTAT
>CAIVFQ010000208.1 GCA_903905285.1 uncultured Alphaproteobacteria bacterium | reverse complement strand
TAAAAAATATGACACAAGAAGACTTTGATGAAACTATCTTAAACTACAATGAAACTCCAAGAAAGAAACTGATGTGGAAAACTCCTCTTCAGGTCTTTAATGAAAATTTACACTGTGTTGCACTTGCAGCTTGAATGTGGCTATTGTTTTACCTGATGGGTCTATACCCAAGCTTGTTACAATCGCCAGGTTAGATACGTCAACACAAGGATACGCACTGGTGGGACCAGATGACTTTATTTGGTTTTCATATATTCCGGCTACTATGTCATTCGTCGTCGTTGCAGCAAAAGAAGTCGAACTAAACGCTTGAACAGCAAAAACAGACAAAAGCAAAATTTTTTTCATATTACTTTTCATGTAACAATCTCCAAAAAATAAAAGGGGTAATTTGTACTACGAACAACAATAATAGTACAAATTACTTAATAATACGTTAACACGCGCTTTCTTTATTTAATAAAATTTTTTCTATTCATTGACCTTATATTAATAATGCCGCCATACATTATGTTAACTGTAAACATTTAAGGTTGCTTGTTATGAAGATCATGTTTTTATTCTTAAGTTTTTTGTGTTTAAACTCTTCTTTCGTAAAAGGAAGCGATACGCCTTTAGTAGAGACCGATCCAGAAACTTCCTGTTGTTGCAGCTGTTTTCGCCCGATGTTGAATGCCATATACAGTTTTTTTCGCGGTTCTTCTGCTCACTCAGAACCCATGCTTCTTGACCTGGTCAATGCCCGTTTAAGTAACGAGGTGTTAATTAACTCTGTTCAATTTAAGTTTGCGGGAAACAGCCAGCTTTCCAATTTCCAGGGGTCTTCAATCATCAAGGGAAATACAAGAGTTTTTAACCTTTTTGCCCCTCAAAAATTACAGGAAGAAGTCCGACGATTAACGGCTTATGAAAAAGTTGAAATCATTTTAGATACGGCTTTCGGCCTTAAGTCTGGCGAGGAAGTGTTGCCACCACCTGCAAAGCGGGATGGCAGCGTTCACAGATTATTAAGATATAAATTTGATTTCGTTTTTGGCCCCATGAGGAACGGATGGGGTCAACGTTATGGCCACAGCGATACAAGCAACCATTTTGCCGATAACCCTGACTGTCAGGGGGTTTTTCCAGGCGTTGGAACAGGCATGGCCATTACCGTGGGTCACACACGCCCGACTGATTTTTTCAATTCTTACCATGCCGAAACTGACTATGAACGGCTAAGGGTTCTTTTGGATGTCTTAACGGTTATCCGAAAGATTTGACCCCTTTTGGTGATTTGTCCAGATCTTGACAAGTCACCGTTTTTCCTATTTGTTTAGAATCATTAGCGTTTCATTATTCCCTGAGTTTATGTCTTTAAAATCAGCCCCCTACCGCACCCATACATGCGGCGAACTTCGTCAAACACACATTGGTCAAACCATTAAATTATCAGGATGGGTTCACCGCAAACGCGACCATGGTGATTTGGTCTTTATCGATTTGCGTGACCATTATGGGTTGACCCAGTGCGTCATTGAACAAGGGCGCGATGATTTTAAGATCGCCGAAGGTTTGCGTAACGAAACAGTCATTACCGTAACCGGGGTTATTCATGCCCGCACTTCGGATGCCATTAACAGCAAGATGCCAACAGGCGAAATCGAAGTTCGAATCGATACAATCGTTGTGCAATCTTTTGTTGAAAGCCTGCCGTTGCAGGTAAACAGTCATGCTGAATTTCCTGAAGAAACGCGCCTAACCTATCGCTTTTTAGATTTACGCCGTGAAAAATTGCACCAAAACATTGTTTTGCGGTCACAAATTATTTCCTCCATTCGTCGCCGTATGATTGACCAAGGGTTTATGGAATTCCAGACCCCTATTTTGACGTCTTCTTCACCAGAGGGCGCGCGCGACTTTTTGGTGCCCAGCCGTATTCATCCCGGTCATTTCTATGCCCTGCCCCAGGCGCCGCAACAATTCAAACAGCTGTTGATGGTGGCTGGATTCGATCGTTATTTCCAAATTGCCCCTTGTTTTCGCGATGAAGATGCCCGCGCCGATCGCTCACCAGGTGAATTTTACCAGCTTGACTTTGAGATGTCGTTTGTAATGCAAGAGGATGTTTTTGCGGCTATCGAACCCGTCTTAACCGGCGTATTTAATGAATTTGCCAATGGGCGTACTATTGGTTCTTATCCCTACCCCCGCATTACCTATCATGATGCGATGTTAAAGTACGGTTGTGATAAGCCTGACCTTCGCAATCCTCTGCTTATTAGTGACGTATCGGAAGTTTTCAAAAATGCAGACTTTGGCGTTTTTGCCAAGGCCATTGCACAAGGCAGTGTGGTTCGCGCCATTCCTGCCCCCAATGCTATTACTCAACCCCGCAGTTTCTTTGAAAAACTAAACAGCTGGGCGCAAGGGTTAGGATTACCCGGCCTTGGATATATTATTTTTGAGGGCGCAGAGGCCAAAGGTCCAATTGCTAAATTCTTAAATGCTGAACAACTGCAAGCCTTAAAGACAATGGCGAATCTTAACGATGGCGACGCTGTCTTTTTCGTGTGTGACAAGGCTGACAAAGCCGCAAAGGTTGCTGGCCAGGCCCGCACGCGCATTGGTAATGATCTGAATCTTGTTGAACAAAACACCTTCAAATTTTGCTGGGTCGTTGATTTCCCCATGTATGAATTGAATGAAGAAACAAACAAGATTGATTTCTCTCATAACCCATTTTCAATGCCACAGGGTGGCTTGCACGCCTTGGAAAACCAAGACCCTTTAACCATTAAAGCCTACCAATACGATATCGTGTGTAATGGCATTGAATTATCCAGTGGCGCCATTCGTAACCATTTGCCAGAAGTCATGTACAAAGCCTTTGACATTGTTGGCTATGACCAGGCCGCTGTTGAAGCCAAATTTGGTGGGTTACTGAATGCCTTTAAATACGGTGCACCGCCGCATGGTGGATGTGCCCCTGGTATTGACCGCATCGTCATGCTGTTAGCTGATGAACCCAACCTAAGAGAGATTATTGCCTTTCCGTTAAATCAACAGGCGCAAGACTTACTTATGGGGGCGCCTTCAGCGGTTGACCTTGAACGATTGAAAGAAGTTCATTTGCAAATCAAAATGCCTTTAAAGTCCTCGGACAAATCTTCTGGTGACTAAAATCCTAGGCTTAGACCCTGGCCTACGCCACACTGGGTGGGGGGTTATCAGGGTTCAGGGAAACAGCCTTACCCCTATTGCTCAAGGGACGGTTGATACCGATGCTAAGCTTAGCTTAGCCGAACGGCTAAATACTTTATACCAAGGCCTGATAGAGGTTTTAAAAATTCATCAACCTGACGAGGCCGCTGTTGAAGAAACATTTATGAACACAAATGCCGTGTCTACGTTGAAATTAGGCATGGCGCGCGGGGTTGTTTTATTGGCCCCTGCATCACAAAACGTTCCTGTTTTTGAATATTCAGCAAACAAAATTAAAAAATCAGTGGTAGGTGTTGGTCACGCCGACAAGCATCAGGTGTTGATGATGGTGCAACGATTGTTGCCAACCCTGCAAGCTACCTTAAAACCTGATGCGGCCGATGCTCTGGCGACTGCCATTTGCCATGCCCATTACCGAAGAGGATCAATCAATACTTAATTAATTCTAGCTTATTATTATCACTGTAACTTAAAAAAGGGAGCATTATTATGACACTTAAACAGTTTGGAATTTTGGTTTCATCTTTATATTTTTTTGTTAGCACAGGTTATGCTGCTCAAGATGGGGCTGAAGCACCTCAGGCCAGGACCTCCCGTCTTTTTCCTCGTCCTCTCCACATTGATACCGCGCACCTTGGCATAGCAGACGAAGCCGCAGCAGATGCACCGCAAGCGCCTAAAGCAGCTTCTCCTGTTGATCTGTGGGCAGCAGTCCCTGTTGATCTACGGTTAGAGTTACCAAAAAAAGCAAGTTCATGCTCTAAGCTTCCTGCCATACCCAGCGCAAGACCGGCTACAACAAGAACGGCTGCTACTAGCTAAGAGGAAATCAGTATTGATACTAATATATGTCATCCAATTAACACATAATTAATAATTTTATATTATAGTAATCTCCATAGCTTAATAGAATGGAGATTACTATGACGTTTAAAATAGCTAATATCTTAGTTTCATCGTTATGTCTTTTAGTCGACCTAAGTTGTTACGCTCAAGATGAGGCTGAGAAGCAGCCATCTAGGTTACGAGCCCGTATCTCTCATTGTATTGCCTACAGCATTGATCTCGCGTTCGTTGATGCGATAAGCGAAGGTGAAGAAGAAAAGCCAGTACCTCCAGCTCCTAGAAAATCTTCTGTTCGGTCCTCTTTTCATACCAGCGCGCCCAATATGATAAAACGATCCTCACGACTGGTAAGACCAGGCACGCCAAAAAAGAGAGCGTATGCCCCAGGCTGCCCCCCATAGGCAAGGAAAAACCAGCGGATGGCAAGCCGTAAAATTATAAGCACCAAATTAGAGAATGGTTAATAACTGAAAACTATTATCACCTCCACAACTTAATGAAAGGTAATATTGTTATGGCACTTAAACAGTCCGGAATTTTGACTTCGTCCTTATGTATTTTGTGTAGCTTAAGTTGTTATTCTCAAGATGGAATCGAGGAAATTCCAGTTAAGCGGGTCAGAAAAACACCTTGGAGCTTTCTTTGCATTATTATCCCCCCGCATACTGAAGCAACAGATGAAGAGAGAAAAAAACCAAAATGTCCCACAGAACCTGAGCATTCCAGTACGTCAGAGCAAGAATTTCTTTTATGGGCAAATGCACCAAAAAGTGCATCCCCCCGGCTGACCTCATAGGCAAGGAAAAACCAGCGGATGGCAAATAAGAATTGGAAAGGTCTATTCATTTAATTAATGAATGCTTAATAGTTTTAGACTATTATCATTTCCATAGATTGACAGAGTGGCGATTATCATGATCTTTAAAATACCCGGCATATTAGCTTCATCCTTATGTATTTTGTGCAATTTAGGTTGTTATTCTCAAGCTGGAGATAGAGAAGGTCTGTCTGGTTTTCGGGTTCCTATTCCTCCCTTGGTTCCCTTCTTCGTGCTCACTGACGGGGTAAGAGAATATCCAGCAGAACCACCTTTCTGCGTGTTCACTGACGCAATAAGTGAAGCGATAAGTGAGGCAGGAGAAGATCCAGCAGAACCACCTTTCTGCGTGTTCACTGACGCAATAAGTGAAGCGATAAGTGAGGCAGGAGAAGATCCAGCAGAACCATCTACTACCCCAATACAAGGCAATATCATTACGATACTGCAGACTGGAATTTTAGTTTCATCTTTGTACCTTGATGTCAGCAGAGAGTTTCATTCTCAGGAATCACAGCCTATGAAGGGGAAGGGCCGTCTTTTTCTTCGTCTTCTGCGCATTGATACAGCACACCTTGGTGCAAACAGGAGAAGTCGCAGCAGGTGAAGCAACAGCCACCATGGTACTGTGGCCAGAGTCACCAAAAAAGCAAGTTCATGCCCTAAGCTTCCTGCCATACCCAGCGCAAGAACGGCTGCCACTAGCTAAGAAGAAATTAGAACTTTAGACAAAATATCCGCCAAATTAACGAATGATTAATAAGTTTATACTACTGTTACTCCAATAACACAATAAAGTGGAGATTTCCATGGCATTTAAAATAGTCAATATTTTGACTTCATGGTTATGTATTTTAGTTAGCCTAAGCTGTTACGCTCAAGATGGAACCGAAGAAATGCCAGTTAAGCGGATCAGAAAGGCATCTTGGAGCCTTCTTCGCATTACCATTCCTCCATACACTGAAGCAACAGATGAAGAGAAGAAAGGGCCAAGATGTCCCCCAGCATTTGAGCATTCAAGTGCGTCGGAACAAGAATTGCTTTTATGGCCAAATACACCAAAAAGTGCATCCCCCCGGCTGACCTCATGGGCAAGGAAAACCCATCTGATAACGAGTCATAAGAATTAGCATTAGGAATTCGTGAAAATGACTGCTAAAATTATACTTAGTTTTGTTTTAAAGAAGAGATTTTAACCATGGACATAGAAAAAACAGCACGCAAATATGTGCAAGACTTAAAAGGGCTTTACACCAACGTAAGCATTTACGCAGTGGTCTCGATCGTTAGCTTTTTAGTATGGCTTAGCTTTGGGGGGGCTGGATTTTGGCCAATATGGGTATTTGTAGGTTTTGGAGCTGCTGCGCTTTTACAAGGCATCACCATGGGTTCCGTGAAACAGCTGGAAGAAATATTACCTTTTCTAAAGCCTGAATGGGAAGAACAACAGGTAAAGAAACTTTTGAAGAAGCCTTTTTCTGCTCGCTCAAGCGATCAAAAGGCGCCTGCCCAAGCTGCACAGAAACCAACCCCACAAAAAGAAGCACCGAAGGTGGTCGTAAAAGCAGAAGCCCCGAAGGTAGTTGCAAAAAAGGCGCCTGTTAAAAAAGAACCTGCTAAGAAAAAACCAACTCCATAAAAGATGTTTTGTTTTTATTCTCGTTTAAGCAGTATGGCCATCGTTGTGGCTATACTGTTTTTTGATCAAATCAGCAAATTTTTCATAACCCAAAACTTAAAGCTGGGTCAGATTATTCCTTACACATCTTGGTTTAATTTGGTTTTCAGACAAAATCGCGGGATTAGTTTTGGATTGTTTCCCGCCCACACTTGGTACGCCAAGCTTGTATTGGTTGGTTTGATTGTCGCATTGATGATATGGGTGGTTTACCACCTGTGGACAGCGACAAATCGTTTAGAAGCAACCAGTTATGCCTTCATTCTAGGGGGTGCCTTAGGGAACCTAAGTGATCGCTTTTACCGCGGGGGAGTGGTCGATTTCCTTGAGTTTCATATCAATCAGTACTATTGGCCAGCTTTTAATGTGGCGGATAGCTGCATTGTAATAGGAGCCATCTTGATTTTTGGGTGGCAATCGTGGCACTCTTGGTGGAAACCGAAAGAAACTACTGAAACGTGACTATGATTGAATTTTTAAAGCTGCCCTTAAACAAAACAAAATTAGTGGGTCTTGCTTGCCTGCTAAGCCTTTCCGGTTGCGACAGCTTTCGCAATACGCTGGGTCTTGATCATTATCAACCTAATGAATTTGCAGTTTTAGAACACCCCCCTTTAAGTATGCCGAAAGATTATAATCTTCGTCCACCATCAGAAAATGCGCCCACGACCCAAGCGTCGAACGTATCGACGCAACAAGCCCAACAGGTTTTAGTTGGTAAAAGTGGTGGCTCGACCAGCTCTTCAACCAGCAAAGACGGCACATCACAAATGCTTGTCAACCAGGCGGCCGGGGGTCAAACTGTTGACCCTGCCATTCGCGATGTTGTAAACAAAGAAGCTGCTGGCCAAGAAAATCGAACCGTCATTGATGACAAACTTGAAGAAATTAAACGGAATGCAACGTCCCTGAATCAAGAAACAAAACCTGTTCCCGCTGACAAAAAAGCTGATTAATGATGCGTAAGTTTTTAATTTTTATTTTGGTTGTTTTGGGAGGAGTCGGAATCTTTCTTTTCCTTTCTAAGCAATCTTTTCAACCGCTCAAATCTTCCTTAACAGAGAAAAACTCTTCTATGACCGAAGCTTCCCCCATTCTAAAAGACATTACGACGCCTGCCGGCCATTCAATTTGGTTGGCCCCATCTGATGTACCTGTTGTCAGTATTGGGTTCGTTTTTTTGGGAGCTGGCCGCAGGGGAACTTTTCAGACCCCTGGCTTAATTGATTTGTTGACGTCTGTGTTAGATGAAGGGGCCGGCCCTTACAACTCCCAAGCTCTCAAAACGCTTTTGCTTGAGAAAAACATCCAATTGTCTGTTCACGCCAACTATGACAATTTTATTGTTACCTTTCGTACTGTCAAAGAAAACATAAAAGACGCCTTTCACTTGATGCAGCTTATGTTAACCGCCCCACGCTTTGACGACGAAGACATGCGTCGTGTTAAACAGCAGGTAGGTTCCAGCCTAGAACAGTCTTTGCACGACCCAAGGCCTGTTGGTCTAGAGGCCTTACAGCGGTTTGTCTTGGGCAATGATCATCCTTATAATCCCAAAACAACAGAGTGTATTAAAAACCTTCCGACCCTGACAGCACAGCAGTTGCGCGATTATATGACAGGCAACTTTACCCAGTCAACCATCAGAATTGTGGCGGCAGGAGATATTTCACCTGGTGATTTAAGTGATTTGGTTGACCCTGTCGTTGCTAGTCTTAGCAAAGAAAGTAAGACACCTGATATCAAACAGTTGCCTTATCAAAACCTGGGTAACAGTTTAAACGTACCGATGGATATTCCCCAAACGGTTATCTATTTTCTACAAGAAGGGATTAGTGTTACCCACCCTGATTTTTATGCCTTTTTCATGATCAACCGCATTTTAAGCAACAGCTTTGAATCGCGTTTGTGGCATGAAGTGCGTGAGAAGCGTGGCCTGGCTTATTTCTGTTCAACAAACCTTTCTAATAACGATTTGAATGATGTTTTAACCGGCATCACGGCCACCAAAACAGAGACAGTTAATGAAACCATTCACATCATCAAAAAAGAATGGGAAAAATTATTTGAACACGGCGTCACCAAGGAAGAATTGGATTTTCACAAAAAGAATTCAATAGGGTCTTATGCGTTAAACTTTAGTTCAACCCCTGAAATTGTTTCCATTTTGTTATGGTACCGACAACGCAATTTAAATATTCAAGACCTGAATCAACGCAACAATCGTATTGAAAAATTAACGGTTGAAGAAATAAACCGCGTTATAAAAGAGCAACTCAAACCTAAAGGGTTAGCTTTTGTAACAATAGGAAAACATCAAGAAGTTGGCGTACCTCGATGAGAATTATTGTTCAGTTTAGTTTTTACCTTTTTATAATCATAGGAAACGCCGCTATGGGTGGAATTTTTAACCCTCAGACCAAAACTTTAAGCAATGGGTTGCAAGTCATTGTTGTCCCTAACACCATGGCACCTATTGTCAGTGTGGGCGTTTTATATAAGGTTGGCACAGCGGACGATCCCTTGCCATTAATTGGTATCTCACACTTTCTTGAACATATGATGTTTAAGGGAACCACGTCTATTCCTAGTGCTCAGTTCAAAAAGACCATTTTGGAATACGGCGGACAGACAAATGCTGCCACCGGCTTTGATTATACAATCTACGAAACATCAATTGCCGTTGACCATCTAGAGCTTATCTTAAGGTTAGAGGCTGATCGCATGGCAAACTTGGCCTTTACGGAACAAGAAATCGTCGCTGAACGCGATGTGGTGATGGAAGAACGCAGAATGCGCCTTGAAAATCATCCTTTTGGGCAAGCCTATGAAACGTTATTACGTGCCTTACGATGGTATCATCCTTACGGCGTGCCGCCCATTGGCCACCCCTATCACATTCAAAACTACACCTATCAAGCGACCCGTGATCATTACCAAAATTGGTATGTGCCTAATAATGCCGTTTTGATCATTGCGGGAAAAACGACACTAGAGCAAGTTATGCCATTGGCAGAAAAATACTTTGGAGGTTTAAAGGCGCGGCCTATTCCTTCACGCCAACGTATTGTTGAGCCATCCCACCAGGGCATTACCCAGCATATTGAACAAAAAAACCCACGCAACTCTTTGATTCTGTTGAATTGGTTCTATGAGGCGTCTAACCATCGTTCGAAAGATCATCAACATTATTATCCCCTGATTGTCCTAGCCCAATTGTTAGGTGGCAACAGCACCACTGATTTCTATAAAACATTGATTGAGGATAAAAAGTTAGCCCTGAGTGTTTCAAGTTCTTATGAATCAGACAGTTATGACGCGCGACCTTTCAGCCTTTCTGCGACATTATCACCAGAGATGGATGTAAATATCTTTAAGAATGCCCTCAAAGAGTACTTAAAACAGCTGCTTACTAAAATATCGAGTGAGGAAATTAAAAAAGCCAAACGTGATCTGTTGGCCCAGCTTGCCTTTATGAAAGATGGCAATATGAACAGTCTGAACGTTTTTTGTAACTTAGCGGTTGGTTTAACCATAGAGCAAATTGAGAATTGGGCGGAATCAGTTCAAGCAGTTACAGATGAACAGGTTCTGGAAGCGGCCCAGGAAGTTTTAGGAAACGACCCAATTGTAACGATGGATCTTTACCCCTTGGCGGTGCATCACTAACCCCCCCCCTGGACAAAATCAGAAACATTTTTTTTCAGTTTGAAAGAGTATTTTTCATGACACGGTTTTTTGTAACAATTTTATTGTCGGCAATGTTGAGCTGTCTAGGGATGGGTGCAGAAAATGACCTGGATGCTCAGCTTAAGCTGAAGAAGGGATTGTTAAGTCAATTTATCCAAACTGGAATATCTTAATAGAACTTAGAGGCATACCAGACAAAACAACAGAACAGGTAAAGCTCTATCATCATATGAATGCAGCACACTTACAAAACGTGGCGGCAATATTATTCTTCGGAATCAAGACGGGACCAAGCCCCCGCGGCCGTCAGTTCACTCAAAAAGAGAGTGCTCTGATTGCACAGCGTAGTGCGGAATTACTTAAAATAGAGCATGGGACTCCCGAACCCATCTTGTGAAACCAATGACGCCTCACAGCGATCCCCTATAGCTAATCTCACATAATTGATTACGTTTTTTCTTGTTTTTAAACCCTAAATTGTCATTGCGAACCCCTGAAGGGGGTGTGGCAATCTCCTGAAAGTGTGCCCAAATGGCCGGAGATCACCACGTTGCTTACGCTCCTCGTGATGACACCGATCTTGATATAACTAATTCATAGTGAACTGGATATACCACTGAACGCGTACGACAATTAATTTAAGCAGAACCTTAATGCGTTAAGGGCACGACCTGTTCAGGGGCAATGTTAATTTGAGGCTGAGGCTGAGCCAAAGCAGGACTGAACTCCTCCTCAAAAGGAATCGGTTGTGGTTGACGCGTTAATGCCAATTTCAAAACCTCATCGATTGCTGATACGGGAATAATGGTTAGCCCAGCCTTCACATTCTCAGGAATCTCTTGCAAGTCTTTCTCGTTATGAAGGGGGATGAGCACTGTTTTAATGCCTCCGCGATGCGCGGCTAACAGTTTTTCTTTCAAACCACCAATCGGTAAAATACGTCCGCGCAAGGTAATCTCACCCGTCATAGCCACATCTTTCTTAACGGGTATTCCTGTAAAGGCAGAAACAATTGCCGTACAAACACCAATACCTGCAGACGGGCCATCTTTTGGTATAGCCCCTTCTGGGAAATGAATATGAATATCCCTTTTTTCAAACAAACTTGACGGCAAGCCAAACACATGGGCACGGGAACGAACGTAGCTTAGGGCTGCCTGAATCGACTCTTGCATAACATCACCCAGCTTACCCGTAAAGATTGGCTTTCCTTTCCCAGGAATAACAACCGCTTCAATAGAAAGCAGGTCACCGCCCACCTCTGTCCATGCCAGCCCTGTTACTGTCCCCACTGAATCGTCAACCTCGGCCTGACCATAGTTGTATCGTGGTACGCCAGCGTATTGTTCCAACGTATCTTCGGTTACAACAATTTCTGTGCCCGCATTTATCAAAATCTGTTTAATCGCTTTACGGGCTAGGTTTGAAATTTCTCTTTCTAAGCTACGAACACCGGCTTCGCGGGTATAGACGCGGATAAGCTGCAACAAAGCCTCTTGGGTGATCTGTAACTCACCTTCTTTTAAGCCATGTAGACTTATTTGCTTAGGGATCAGATAATCCTTAGCAATTGCCATTTTCTCGTCTTCTGTATACCCCGGAATACGAATGATCTCCATACGATCCAACAAAGGTTGGGGCATTTTTAACGTGTTCGCCGTTGTGATAAACATCACATCCGATAAATCATAGTCAACTTCCAGGTAATGGTCATTGAAAGTGGAGTTTTGTTCAGGATCCAAAACTTCCAACAAAGCCGAAGAAGGATCTCCCCGCCAATCGCTGCCCAGTTTATCAATTTCATCTAACAAGAATAAAGGATTAGAACTTTTGGCCTTTTTCATGCTTTGGATAATTTTGCCTGGCATCGAACCAATATACGTGCGTCGGTGCCCCCGAATTTCAGATTCATCGCGCACGCCCCCTAAAGAAACACGCACAAAATCACGGCCAGTGGCTTGTGCAACTGATTTACCTAAAGATGTTTTCCCTACCCCTGGAGGGCCAACCAGGCACAAAATCTGTCCCCTGACTTTACCAACCCGTGTTTGAACGGCTAAGTATTCCAAAATACGTTCTTTAACCTTCTCTAAACCATGATGATCACGATTCAAAAAGTCTTCAGCTTGCTTCAAGTCACGCTTTGTTTTTTTGCGCTTTCCCCATGGAATCGACAATAACCAATCCAAATAATTACGAACGACCGTCGCTTCAGCAGAAGATTGATTCATCATTCTTAATTTTTTGAGCTCGGCCGTTGCTTTTTCTTTGGCTTCCTTAGAAAGCTTGGTGTTTTTAATGCGAAGCTCAATTTCACCGACTTCGTCTTTTCCGTCTTCGCCTTCACCCAATTCTTTGTTAATGGCTTTCATTTGTTCGTTCAAATAGTATTCGCGCTGCGTCTTTTCCATTTGGCGTTTCACGCGCGTACGAATTCTTTTTTCAACCTGCAGAACGTTGTTTTCGCTTTCTATATAAGACAAAACTTTTTCTAGGCGTTGGTTAACGTCGGCGCATTCTAATAAGATCTGCTTGTCAGCAATTTTCAGATTAAAATACGACGAGATCGTATCAGCCAGCTTGCCGGCATCCTCGATTTGATTAATGGTAACCAAAACATCAGGGGGAATTTTGCGGTTTAATTTAATGTATTGCTCAAATTCCGTCACGACGGTGCGGCACAAAGCCTCGGTTTCTTCGTCGTCTTTAATAATTTCTTCAATCTTTTCGGCCTCAGCCACCAGATAATTTTCTTGGCGATCAAATTTTGTAACTTTCGCCCGATCTTGACCTTCAACCAAAACTTTGACCGTACCATCAGGCAACTTCAGCATTTGCAGGATTGTGCCAATCGTACCAACTTTGTTTAAATCTTGGGCACTGGGGAAATCTTGCGCTGAGTTTTTTTGGGTAACCAAAAGGATTTGTTTCTGGTCGCCCTGCATCACTTCTTCAAGTGCCAAGACTGACTTCTCGCGCCCGACAAACAGGGGAACGATCATATGAGGGAAGACAACAATGTCACGCAATGGCAAAACAGGGTACTTGTTTTTAACTTTCTGCATGATGAATTTCCCTTCTACGAAATCTTTAAACACACAGCCACTCTATCATGGCCAATCACAAGAAGAAACCATGAATCAATCCTCCTAACACGCAAGCCCTCAGCTTATGGCCAAAAATGCTGCTTCAGCGACTGAATCAAACGACCATTAAAAATCGCAAAGGCAATGTCCACAGGCACTTTTAACAAGAAAGGGAAAAACCCAAGGGTGACAGCTGCCTTTACCCCCACAAATGTCGCCAACCACAGTACGCCCAACGTGAACAGCGGGACATAAGACAATAAGCAAACCTTAAAAAGGTGGATGAAACTGGTTTGATTGCCCTTAAGATAACTAACGACTGCAACCATGGGTATAAAACCAAAAATATAACCGCCTGTGGTGCCGGAAAGGTAGAGAAGCCCACTGTTCAGCCCCTGGAAAACGGGAAGGCCACAGGCCCCCTCTAAAACATAGGCAATAACCGAAGAAACGGCCAATCGCGGAGCGCATGTCAGACCAATCGCCATAAGGGTAGTTGCCTGCAGAGTCAAGGGAACCGGCCAAAATGGAACACTTATTTGTGCACTGACTGCTATCAAAAGGCTTAGTAAAACTGCCTGTGTCAAAAAGGTGATTTTTGGAAAGTCGACCGCCTTTTTTTGAATCATTAATTGATAGTGAAGGGTCATAAAACATCCTTATCTGGAAAAAAGCCTAGAGCCTTTTTAACAAATATACCCATTGAACACAAGCTTCTGCTCGACACGTTAAAAAACTGGAGCCAAACGCAGAACTTGGATTTTCAAGTGTTTCGGCATTTGTTTTCTAAATTGAGCCTTCCAGACAATTTCCTCGCCCACATATTCCAAAAAATTAAGAGTCAAAAAACTGTAAGCAATACAACCTTTTTGTTTTGGTACGTCGCGTTCTTCCAGGTCAAAACGTCGACCAGCGATTCTTGCAGACGCGTCAATTAATCGCAAAACAACCGTTTCGGCTTTATTTTCTAAGACTGAATCCACAAAGGCAATGTGAGAATCAGGCGCATTAGGCGAAGACCGTTTAGCTGGATCGGGTTCATAGTTTACCCCTTGGTAGATTAAGACATCTCCCTTTCTTGCGTGAAAAATGTCTGAATGAGACCAGTGCCTATAAGGTATCGTTGTTTTTTCCAAGTGATTGGCTATTAAAAAATAATGATAGGAAATAATTGCTGGTGCCCAATGGCTGTCAGGTAAAAACTGAAGGGTTCTTTGCCATAATTGATCCCATTCTTGTATGACTTGGGTATTAAGGCTTAGCCTAAAAACTTGGTTAGCGAATTCATAGCAATTCCACTGTTTTTTAAGATGCAACGGGCCCGATCTGGTGCCTATTACACTGCGGGCTAATTCAAGATGAGGCAGAGAAATTTCATCAACAGCGTGGGTTGAATTTGTCGAAATTATAAGAAAAAAGAAAAAGTAAAAACGATTATAAGTGAATGGCGGCCCCCTAGGTTAACAATCAAGAAAGTATCTTATACTGCGCCCGGGGGTAGATTATCAATAAGAAATTTAACAGTGTGTGAGTTGCTGCGAGAAACCCACAAAAACAAATTCTATCAAGAACAATATTCGTGAAGAGATTTACCTGTTACTTCAAGGCCATAACCAAATTTTTCTAACACTAAGAAACTGCTAGCCGCCGTCAGAGCACCTAAAACACGAAGGGCACCAGACAATGCAACCGTCTTCAGACCCTCTGCAATCGCCCTACCTTCTTTTTTATCAGCCCACAGCCCTTTAGCCATTTTAAATCCATGGGACCAGACAGCCCCGCCTTCATTCCAGACTTGACCGCCTACACTTGTCAAGCCCCTACCAACCCACTGAGAAGTTTTTCCGGTGCATTCTACTGCGAGACTAGAAAACCAACCAGTCGTCCTTCCCAAAAACCGAACAAAAGGCCCTGCATTCTTCTTGACGTAATTGCCCGCATCACAAATGCCCTCCACAACACGCGCTTTCATAGATGGACTGGTTACATAACCCTCCAGTTCCGAAGCCTGAACCCTGGAGAATCCATCAGCTCTTTCTAGCTTCTCCGCAGGGTCAACCACGACCGGAGTACCAGCTGCGAAGGAGTCACGCAGTGCTTGATGGATTTCTGCATACGCTTCAGCGTCAGTTGGGTCTTTGCATGACAATGGATTAAACTGATGAAGTTTTTGAACGGATTGCCTCGTATTGCTGGGATCAAATGAAAATGGAGCGTCGTCTCTTGGAACTTTTACATCATATCTCGCCTGCCCTATGGCGCTAACGCCTACACTGAGAACAACTATCAACCCTAAAAACTGCAATTTCTTCATGTTTTTGTCCCTTTTTGAAATCCCACCCCAACCTAGCAATGGAATCTTTCATCAACTCTCTATTACTTTATTGAGAAATGTTAACAATTCTTTAAATAACTCTCGTACACACAGTTTTATATATTACCTAACGTTGAATTTTTCAAGTTGAATTTTCATTTTCAAAGAATAATACTGAAATAATACGCAGCGTTTTTAAGTAAATTTTAGAAAAAATTTTTCCCTACAGCAGACCTCTTGCTTTTTGGCCCCATAGTTTATCATAATGGGGCCAAACAAAACCAATTCTATAGACAGGCTGGTTATGCGCTGTTCCTCTTACTGTACAGCAGACAATTACAACATTGATGACTTCTCTAAATATTTAAGGGGTGAAGGATTAGACCCTAAATTTTACGATAACGTTATTCATGTTCACAAAGATCACGATACAGAAGACGGTTCACAATCAACCGGGGACATCTTCTATTTTACGTATGGTTGTGTGGTTTTTTGGAATTTTAGCGAAGAAGAAGAGCTGCAATATCTTCAAGACTTAAAGTCATACGAACAAACCCCCCTGGAGGATTATATTTATGAATCTTCCTATTTTATCTATGGCACTGAAACAACCATAAATGAAGAAGATGATGAAATCATCCTAGAAAACACTGATGTGCTGATCAAGCTATCCATGGCCCACGGATTGTCACAGTCGGTTAAATTAGACGTTTTTGAAAACTCGACCGATCGCACCATTCAAAGTGCCCGCTATCTGCCTTCTGAGCTTGCCAGCAAAGGCAAGATTTCTTTGTCGCGCAAGAAAATATCGCAAAAAATCGGGGCGTTGTTTGCTGAACGCAATTCAATCAACCTGCACAGTGATATCCTAGACACCCCTGAGTTTTTTTGGCGACGGCCACGGTACGCACCTTATTATCAGATGGCTTCCCAGTATATGGATATCTCAACGCGCCTTGATATTCTCAATCGCCGGCTTGATGTCATTCATGAGCTGTATGATATTTTGTCAAACGAGCTGAAACACGCCCATTCGTCGCGTTTGGAATGGGTTATTATTCTTTTGATCGTCAGCGAAGTCGTAATGCATTTGGTAAAAGACTTTTTTAAATGGATTTAGAATGAGACCGCTCTTTCGTTATTTAATTTTAGGGTTCTTGACCTGTTCGGCTTGTGCAGGCCTTGTTTATTATCAGTTAAGAAACCAACCATTATCCCTTGTTCAGCATCGTGACGGCCAGGGGCAGGCTTTGCTAGGTGGCTCTTTTAATCTTATCGATCAGTTTGACAAACGCCGTTCCAGTGAAGAATTTAAAGGCAAGATCATGCTGGTTTATTTTGGCTATAGTTTTTGCCCCGATATTTGCCCCATGGGCCTGCAAAATATCACGCAGACCTTAACCCTGTTGGGTCGTGACCGCGATCAAATTGTGCCTATCTTCATTACGGTTGACCCCAAACGTGACACATCCAAACACTTGGCCATCTACGCCACCAATTTCCATCCCAGCTTTATTATGTTAACCGGCACCTTAGATGAAATTGAGAAAGTGAAAAAAGACTTTCGCGTTTATTCCGCCCCTGCCATGGAAGGGCACAAGGCTAACAGCAACGATTATTTAATCGACCACACCACGCTTGTTTACGTGATGGACAAAAAAGGCACCTATGTAGAATCATTTGCCCACAGCACCCCCCCTGAAATGATGGTCAGAATCGTGCAAAAGGTTTTGATGAAAGGTAACCATCCCCAAACAAAATGAACAATGGTTTATCACATTGGCTGGGGACCAGTCTCCGTTTAGGCATGGACTTCGTTTCAGCCATTTTACTTGGCACCCTGATAGGGCGCGGGGTTGATTTTTATCTAGGATCAAAACCCTTTGGACTGGTTATTTTTATTCTGTTTGGTATAATGGGAGGTAGTTTGACAGTTTATCGGTCGGCAAAAAAAATCATGCTTAACAAATGATCACCGAATATTCATGAAGATTGACCCACTTTCCCAATTTAGCGTCAAAGCAATTCTCCCCTTCCATGTGGCAGGGATCGACCTCTCTTTTACCAATGTCTCGCTGTTCATGATGGTAACGGTTTTCTTAATCGTTGGATTGTTATGCTTTGCCTTACGTTCCCAAAAACTGATTCCAACCCGCGTTCAAGCGGCTGCCGAGTTATTGTTTGATTTTCTAAACGATCTGATTAAATCTTGCATTGGCAAACAGGGAATACGGTACACGCCCCTTATTTTTTGTTTATTTTTATTTATACTGGGTGGAAATATAGTGGGCTTATTTCCCTATACCTACACATTCACCAGTCAACTTGTTGTTACTTTTTCTTTAGCCTGTCTTGTTTTTACCAGCATAACCTGTGTGGGATTTATAAAACATGGGTGGGGGTTTTTACGCATCTTCTTCCCCGCGGGCACGCCCGCGTATATCGCCCCTTTGTTGGTGCCGGTTGAAATCATCTCTTATTTTTCACGCCCAGTCAGTTTGGCCGTTCGTTTATTTGCGAACATGGTTGCTGGCCATGTCATGTTAAAAATATTTGCCACGTTCGCCGCACTTTTAGCAGGAACCAGTTGGTTAGGGCCCAGTGCCCTTCTGCCCGTTTTTATTAATGTTGGGTTATTTGGTTTTGAACTGCTGGTTGCGATACTGCAAGCCTATGTTTTTACAATTTTAACCTGTATATATTTGAAAGATACGCTACATTTACATTAGATTTTGTAAAGTTAAGAACCTTAAAAAAAACAAAGAAAGGATTTCCTTATGGATATGGGGGCTGCAAAAATGATTGGCGCCGGTTTGGCAACATTTGCCTTGCTTGGTGTAGGATTGGCGTTAGGGAATATATTTTCGACCCTTATTTCGTCGATTGCCCGAAACCCGTCAGCTAAGAATGACCTCCTCCCGGTTGGGTTGTTAGGGTTTGCTTTAACAGAATCCATCGCGCTTTTAGCGTTTATCGTGGCAATGTTAATTTTGTTCTCGTAAAGAAAGGGGATAAAACCCTTGCCTCAATTTGATATCACTACGTATTGGTCGCAAATTTTCTGGCTTATTCTAAGCTTTGGGACGTTGTTTCTGGCTTTAAGCAGGGTAATTATTCCACGATTCAAGGCAATGCTATTAAGACGAGAAGTTCTTATTGAGCAGGATCAATCCAAAACCAAAGAGCTGAATGATCAACAGCAAGAAAAACAACGTCAACGGTTACATCGCTTAGAGCAAGCCAAAGAGAAGGCCTATGAATTGGTCAGCAAAACCGTGCTGAAGATGGATGCATTTGAAGAG
>CAIVFQ010000207.1 GCA_903905285.1 uncultured Alphaproteobacteria bacterium | reverse complement strand
TTGCTGAATTCCCAATACCAATGCTGGCTGACAATGATATGGCTATTAAAAAGAAACACCTTACAAACATAATTATTGATGACTAAACATTGCTTAGTTATATCCAATATATACATGTCTGTTTAACAAAACGTTAACAGCGCATGACCCTGCAACTAAGCAACCCCTCGCCCCAAGGAACAGTAATCCACCCCCCCCATTTCAGCAGGTTTATAGATATTGCGAAAATCTATTAACAGCGGCAAGGCAGTGGTGGGAGTTTTAAGAATTGATTTCATCCTGTTGATATCTAAGGCGCGGAACTCGTTCCATTCGGTCAAAATGACAACCGCATCAGCCTGTTCCATGGCCTGGTAAGGCCCCTCTGCCCAGGTTACAGACGGCCAATCTTTCTCTATTGCTTCCAGGCGTTCTGCGCCTAAATAGTACAACGGGTCATAAACGCAAACCTTCACACCTGCCTTTATTAACGCGGGAATGATCACCAGGCTAGGCGCATCACGTAAATCGTCTGTGTTAGGTTTAAAAGTGATACCCAAAACAGCAACCTGTTGCCCCTCAACCGCGCCACGTTTTTTTAAAGCACCAAGAATTCTGGCGGCCATATCAAGCTTTCGATCGTCATTCGCCTTAATAACCGCATCCACCAACGTTAATGGGGTTTTTTGATCATGGGCTGTTTTACTAAGCGCCAGCGTATCTTTAGGGAAACACGACCCCCCATACCCCGGCCCCACATTCAAAAACTTACGACCAATACGGCCATCAAGACCAATACCCTTGGCAAGCTCTTGCACATCGGCTCCCACCTTTTCACACAAATCAGACAGCTGGTTGATAAAGGCAATCTTCGTGGCTAAAAAGCCATTCGCTGCATACTTAATCAGCTCCGCTGTTTCTATGTTCGTAAAAACAATCGGGGTTTCAATTAAGTACAAAGGTCGATAAAGGTGCGACAGAACCTGCTTTGCTTTGTCGCTGTCGGTACCAACAACAACCCGATCGGGGCGCATAAAATCGTTAATCGCTGACCCTTCCCGCAAAAACTCTGGGTTCGAAGCCACATCAAAATCAACACCTTGCTTTAAATCTGGGCGCGCGCGTTCAATAATTTCAGCCACCTGGCGACTGGTCCCCACGGGCACTGTTGATTTGGTAACCACAACCGTATAAGACGTTAAAGAAGCTGCAATTTGTTCAGCCGCCTGAAACACATACGATAAATCAGCATGTCCGTCACCGCAACGCGATGGCGTCCCCACGGCAATCATCACCACCTGGGCCTTTTGAACAGCCTGGGCCAAATTGGTGGTAAAAGTTAGGCGCCCCTTTTTAAGGCCCTGTTGAACTAAGGATTCCAAACCTGGTTCGTAAATAGGGATCTTTGCCTGATTAAGGGCTTTAATTTTATGTTCATCAATGTCTACGTTAGTGACCTCAAAACCAAACTCAGCAAAGCATGCCCCTGTAACCAAGCCAACATACCCAGAACCAACCATCACAATTTTCATAAACGAACCTTAATCTTGTTAAACAACCTACACACCAATAGACCACCCCCGTCCACGATCCAGGAAAATTCGCCACTTTGGCCGACACCTTCACGCAGTATTAGTGATACATAAATTTCAAGACTTTGTTAATCCTTATAAATAAAGGGTTAATTTTGTGTGGGCCTGTCTCACAATCTTTTTTTAGGCATCCTTGCAGCGGGTCCACTTAATGGGTTTTATTTATGATTAACATCCATTTACAACATAATCACATATACAGTATATTCCGAAAAACACAGATAAATCTGTGAAAATTTTAAGAGGATAAACCATGAAAAAAAATATTACTTTATACACAACCCTTTTCGTACTTGGGAGTGCTTCTTTTTCACTTTGTAGCTTTGCAGCTGATCCGTATGAGGCGAAAAATAAAGAAGACGTTCTTGCTGCATCTGTCCCAGTAGATACAAGGAAATTTGTTAAGCTCGGTGGGCTCAAGCCTATAGAGGTGGTGGAGATTCTCTGGGGAGAAAGCTATACAGCACAGAGGAAAATGGTTGGTTTTCTCAATGCTAAACCAGACTACGGGCTATTCCCTCGAGAAGAAGCACAAGTATCGTTAGCGAAAAACAAAGGTGTTGATTATCTATCTAACTCACCACTCAAATTATACTTTTTTGACGATGGTACGGTGCGCGTCGACCTGTTTGAGAGAGATAATCCCGGAATAGACGTAAGTCACGTAATTAAACCTCAATATTCTAGACTTATTGTAGGGGTTCCGAAGGTAAAAACACTTGAAGCATTGTGGCGAAATATATTTAGAGCCCCATACCCAATTGACGGAGATCCCTTTCCTGCAGAAAACATGGAACTGCCACCGTTAGACCACAAAACAATTAGACGTTTGCATCAGGCTATCGAGAGGGATTCTAAGACAAGGAATGAGGAAGAATACCAAGCAGCACTTCTGAGTGCGAAAGAGCAGGTGCGTTCGTTCAATGACGACCTTTCACAGAACTTTCCCCCAGAAGAGGAGCTAGAGGAATTTTTGCGTCAAAACGGTGATTCAATTGAGGGGTTGCGCGGCCGAAGGCTTTGTGTATCATTTCACCCAAATCATGTGCTAGCTGTCCCTGGCGCCTACTATGTGCGGTTTGATCGTTATGGTATTTTCAACAGAGATAAAGGTATGCCAGTTGCCAAAGCTACAGATGTAATTGATAGCGTTCTCTCGAACTATCCCCAGGACTAGTTTATCGAAAATTATGGTTGTGTTAAAGCATGGACAGGAACCCCCCATCCATGCTTTAGAAAAGACCCGGAACATATCACAGGAAAGCCAGGCCAGGCTTTATATCTTATTCAACAGGCGGAACGCAGTCGCAAAGCCGGTGACTACACACCCATAATCCGCGAGGAAAACCCGTTTAATGGTGTTGAGTTTTGTGTGAATTCTATGTGACCGACCTCAGGATTGCGCAATCAACCTAAAAAGAATACCTCTTGAATATGGCTTTTAAGTGCCCCTGTAATTCAGGGTCAGCGTAGGCAAAGGCCATGTTCGCCTCTAACCAGCCTTCCTTCGTACCACAGTCAAACCGCTGGCCCTGGAATCGAAAGCCACACAACCCATCACTAGAAATCATCTTTTGAATAGCATCTGTTAATTGGATTTCACCGCCAGCGCCAGGCTGTTGTGTCCGCAAATGCTGAAATATCTTTTTGTTTAAAATATAACGCCCAATAACCGCAATCTGCGATGGGGCCTTGTCGACTGCTGGTTTTTCAACAACATCTTCAGCCAGCACTTTTTTGTCACGATCCTGAGACACCTTCAAAATGCCATAGCGGTTGGTGTGTTCATAGGGAACATCCATAACACCCACCATATTGCCCTCATTAGGCTTGTATACCTTCACCATTTGTTGAAGGCAGGGTTTTTCTGCCAAGACCAAATCATCAGCTAGAATGACCGCAAATGCGTCTTCGTTAACCAATTCCTGTGCGCATAAAACGGCGTGCCCTAACCCCAAAGGGGCTTGTTGACGAATATAAATCGCCTGACCAGGACTTAGTTTTATGTTTTCTATAAGCGACAGCTCTTGTTCTTTCCCACGTGCCCTTAAGGCGGCCTCTAAGGTTGGGCAAGAATCGAAGTGGTCCTCAATGGCTGCTTTCCCCTGAGAGGTCACAAAAATAAACCGTTCAATGCCAGCTGCCTTTGCTTCCTCTACCGCATATTGAATTAATGGTTTATCAACCACTACCATCATTTCTTTGGGTATTGATTTGGTGGCTGGCAGAAATCGACTACCTAGGCCAGCGACAGGAAATATACAGGTCTTTATGGGGCGCATACGATTAAGCGATTCTCGAGTTCTGTTTTTTTTGTGGTAACTGAATTGCCTCCATCAATGCTGCCAGCTCTTGTTTGGCGGCAATGTGTGACAGACTTAAGGGGGTGTTGCTTTCGCGCAAATCCAACAATGTTAAACCACTTAGAAACAATTCACGAAAAATCACTCGCTCACCAAAACCATCAAGCAATCGAAAGCCAATTCGCTTAGATAAAGCCCTTAAAACCTTGCCCATTTCTTCTTTGTTGCGGGAATAAAGGCTGCTTAGGCGGTTACGCAATACGATCCAATCAATCGACCCGCCATCCCGAATAGCGCGCTGTTTTTTCTGTTCCCACACCATTTCTGAATATGTGCTGGGTCTTAAAATATCTAACGAATCAGGTGTTACCCTGACCAACATGTCTAAATCTATAAAACTGTCATTCAACGGGGTGATCAACATATCAGCGTAGGAATGGGCCAACCTTGAAAGGAAATTGTCACTTCCTGGTGTGTCGATAACAATGTAATCAACATCACTAAGGCCTTGAATGATTTTAGCTAGTTTTTCAGTGTCTTCTGCCTCAGCCTCACCTTGGTTGGCTAGTGTACTTTTGAAAACAGCTTCATGTTGTGGCAATGGCAAATCTTCGCCTTTGTTTTGTTTACGAAGACGGCGATTTTCTACATAGCGTGTCAATGTCCCCTGCCTAGCATCAACGTCTAGGCTTGCAACCTGATGACCTTCACGCAACAACCAGGTAATCACATGCATCGCTGCTGTTGATTTACCTGTTCCCCCTTTTTCGTTCCCCAATACGATGGTATAGGGTTTCTTGCCCATAGAAGCTTCCATTCCAAATTCATTTTGCGCTATCTTATACCACTTTCGAAAAATTCACAAAATTATCTGAAGGGTGTATTATCCCAAGATTACTATTAAAAGTATTAATTTATTAAAAGGTGGTTAGTGGTAGTGGGGGCACATTAAAGTGAGTATAACTTTTTTTCCACAACTTTATCCACAGACAAGACCCACTAAAAAAACAAAAAGATTGAGTCTTTTTAGGCAAGCTTAAAATTTTAGGAAAAGTTTGTAACAGTCTGTGAACAAACAAAAGGCTTATGTATAAGATTATGAATAAGTTTAACTTATCCACAAATCTTGAAATTTTTTATTTTT
>CAIVFQ010000206.1 GCA_903905285.1 uncultured Alphaproteobacteria bacterium | reverse complement strand
CCCCTCGAAACCCCAAACCGCGACTCCGCAAAACAATTATTAATTGTTTTGCCCGCCGCGCACCTCAACATGACTCTCCCTTTGCCTCAAAATCTTGCGATTTTGGGCACATCTCCGCACCGGGTTCCATCCCGATGAAAATTCGTCTACAGTGACAAAGCGCTCCATCACTATAAACAAGGCAACCCTGCTTTAAAAACAAGGGGGCTTTTTAAAAGCCCAATCACGCACCCGACACATTCGGGTGTTTCTAGCTCCACCGTCTTTAGAATAGGGGAAAAGGGTTAATAAATGATGAACACACAAAATCAATCCACTTATAATATTGGCTAACAAAAAGGTCTTTTTTCATGGTCGCCGTCATTATCTTAGCAGCCGGTCAAAGCAAACGCATGAAATCGGCAACATCAAAGGTGCTACACCCCCTTGGTGGGAAGCCTGTTATTGAGCATGTTCTTAATACAGTCCAAAGCTTAAATCCCGATCAAGTCTTTGTGGTTACCTCTCCCGATTTAAAAGATAATCCGTTGTTTCAAAATGTCACAGTGGCTGTACAAGAAAATCCAAAAGGCACCGCCGATGCTGTCAAAACTGTTCTTCCCCACCTTAAGGCTGGAATCCAAGACGTTATCATTATGTGTGGCGATACGCCGTTATTACAGGCTGCAACCCTAAAATCATTATGTGATTTAACGGCAGACCTTAACCTGATCGCCATGCCTATTCGCAACAAAGACGATTCTTATGGGCGGGTTATTTGCAACAACCAACACCAAAGACCCACGGCGATTATCGAATATAAGGATGCCACAGATGATCAACGGGCCTTACCCTGGGCGAACAGTGGCGTTTATAAAATAAAAGTTTCTGTACTGAAAAATCTTTTGCCCCATATTCAGTCACAAAACGCCAGCCATGAATATTACCTAACTGATTTGGTGGGCCTGGCACACCAACAGGGACACAGACTATCGATGCTAACCGCCAAAGATGCCGATGAATTCCAGGGCATTAACACTCGACAAGATTTAAGTGTGGCTAATGAATTATTGCAACAGCGGTGGCGTGAACAGTTGATGAATCAAGGCGTGACGCTAATCCAGCCGGAAACTGTTTTCTTAAGCTTTGATACTAAAATTGGTCAAGACAGCTGCGTCGGGCCGTTTGTAACTTTTGGTACAGGCGTTCAACTGGCCAATGACGTGACGGTTCTGCCATTTTGCCACCTAGAAAATACCCATGCTGAACCCCATGTGACAATCGGCCCCTTTGCCCATTGCCGTGGCGGGACTGTTCTACAACAGGGTGCGCAGCTTGGCAATTTTGTTGAGGTGAAAGGATCAAGGTTGGGTCAAAATGTTAAGGCTAAGCACCTATCGTACATCGGCGACACAACCATTGGCGATGGTACGAACATTGGCGCAGGAACGATCACCTGTAACTATAACGGGTTTGAAAAGTTTAAAACTGACATTGGCGCGAACGTGATGGTGGGGGGGAACAGTTGTTTGATTTCCCCTTTGACGATTGGCGATGGTGCCTTGATTGCGGCTGGAAGCGTGATTACCAAAGACATCCCCGCTGATGCCTTGGCCCTTAGCCGCCCTCAACAAATCAACAAACCTGAGGGTGCCAAGAATTTTCGTAATAAATGGGTTAAAAAGCCACCCCTATAAGCCTAGGGAATAGCTGGTTCGATATGGAATGAGTACAAGAAGCCCAAGAGTCGAGGAGCGAAGTGTACCTAATGTACATGAGCACCGAAGATATCGACGGGCGACGCTGTAATCATTTTATAGAGGACTAGCTATATTTAAAATCTCAATTCGGCTTTTAGTGTAAAGGTGTGGTCAGTTCTGTATTTTTGGAAGGACCCTTTGTACCCTGCCACGCATTTGAGTTTGGAGTTGTTGTTCAGCACAGAGGTATAGGCTGTTACGTAATTCGTATGGCGACCCTTCCCAGCTTGGACAAGCTTAAACCCTTGAGTCGGGCCGTTAACCGTATACATGGTTTGTTGAGTATTATCATTGGCCAATTCGTATCCATGCTCTAACACACCGGTTAACTTAATGTCGTACTGCTTAACTTTCCAGGAATGGCGTAACCCAATACCCGCATAGACTTCTTTGGTGATATCGCGTTGTTCACCAAACGTTCGACTGTTACTGCCAGCGTTCCGTTCTGTGTAACGGTTCTGCACATTCTCGGCAAAGGTAAAACCCAGGTTCGGGCGGAGGGAACTGTGGTTCTTTAGTTTAAACTGATACGACGTTTCAAGGTTAGCCGATAAGGTTCGTGACTTATACGTTGATTGGGCAAGATAACTGGTGGTGGAGTTCAACTTTCCAGGACGCTGGCTTTGGTGTTCGCTGAAAATAGAATGCAAAATAACATCATACCGGGCGTGTTCCAAAAACCCTAAGGAATGGTACAAACCAACAAACATGCTTTTATCACGCGTGTTGCTGTTAACAGTTTGGGGGAACGTGGAATGCCCCACGCCAGCACCAGTCAAGATACCCACTGTCCAGTTTCGGGATAGGGATCGTTTCTCGGCCCCGATCAACACACCCTCACGGTGGTCACGTTCAACCCCTTGTCCTTGATATGCCTTTGTTTCTCCACGGGCATAATACGGTGACACCCACAAACGATATTGGTTCCAATTCACAACGACAGGCCCTTTAGCCGCAGCAGCGTGTAACAATGTTGACATCGGATCAGATTTTGGTTGTGCCAACAGGGACAGGGTTGATTGTTGGCGATCTTTCATAGGTTCTAAACTGGCAAAGTTAAACTTTCCAACAAAATCATCCTGCATAAGTTCAAGGGTGCCACCTGTGTCTTGACTAGCCAAGGTAGTATCAATGACCGTGTCATTAACCCCAAACGCATTACCAGACGGCAAGGGTGTTGTGGGGTTAACCGTTATTTTGATGGTTTTATCCTGATCACTTCCATAAGTAACTGAGGCGACTTCGGTGAACGCCTGCATACCATCTCTGTTATCAACAGATACGCTCATGTCACTAGTTTTGTGAAGAGTTGGTAAGTGGCGATTGTATAGGTGGTCGGATCCTTACTATAGGTGCCTGACGATGGAATAATTTGTAACTTTGTTGTGGGGTCAAGCGTCAAGGTATTAGAAACCAATTGGCCACTTTGACCACCTGGCGTAATGCCTGCCACCCAGGTGCTTCCCGATTCAAAAGCAATATCTATTGCACAAACTGTTCCAAACCCGCCTAAAGTTGCCCCTGATTGAACTGTGATATTTGGCGTTCCTATGAAATGAACACCATCGCTGGTCCCTATAGATCCCCAGCTGGCATCTGTATGAGCAGAGTCACCCACAATCATCCTGCCCGCATTAACAGTGGTGGGTCCCATCCATCCTGGGTTCTTGGTATTGAGAACCAAATCAGCAGGGCCTGCTTTAACAAAGCCGACAGAAGATCCACCGGCAATGTCGTTATCGCCTAACATAGTACCAGCTGGATTCAACACTGTTTTTTGTGTTGTCGTATACGTTAAGGTCTTATTGGATCCAGCCATATAAATGGCACCCCCCACCTGGGAAGCTGCACTGTTGCCATCAAATTGAGTGTCGGTCAAACTAACATCGCCGCCTGCATAAATCGCCCCGCCCCTGTAATCAACAGTGCTTCTTGTGAAGCTTGTTGGGCCTGATATATTGACATCGCCGCCTGCATAAATCGCCCCGCCCCCATAATCAGCTACGTTGCCTGTAAAAGTTGTTGGGCCTGATAAAGTGACATTGCTGTTTGTATAAATTGCTCCTCCAGTAGTACTAGTAGCCCTGTTGCCCGTAAAGTCCGCTTTTCCATTTAAATTGACCGCTCCTCCTGCATAAATGGCACCCCCAGAATTAGCAGCCACGTTGCTTGAGAAGGTTGCGTCACTTGTTCCATCTAAAGTGATCGGTCCTGTAGCATGAATCGCCCCACCAGTACTACTAGAGGTATTGCCTGTAAAGGTCGTTTTTCCAGACAAAGAGATCTGTTGTCCTCCATAAATCGCCCCGCCTGTTGCAGCATTGTTTTCCGTAAAAGTTGAGTCACTTGTTCCTAGAAAATTGATCGGTCCTGGACCATGAATAGCCCCTCCTGCTTCCGTCCTGGCGGTGTTTCTTTCAAATATTGTTGTCCCGTACAAATTGATTGCTCTGTCCGGGTTTCCCGCACCGTCTGCCGCTCCTCCTCCAAAAATGGCGCCTCCTCGATTGGCGGAGTTTTCTGTAAAGAATGCTATGCCGCGCAAGTTGGTTACTTGGGGACAATAAATCGCCCCTCCTGTGTTAGTGGCGATGTTTCCTGTAAAGGTTGTGTTGCTTGTGTCCGACGAATAGAAATCTCCTGAAGAAAAAATCGCTCCACCATCAGTGGCCATGTTGGTTGTAAAGGTTGCTTTGCCAACTAAATTAGTAATGCCTCCCACGGCAATGGCTCCCCCACGGCCAGTAGCCCTGTTACTTGTAAACGAAAGATCAGGCGATGGGCTGGTCGTTAGGCCACCATTTGCAGCAATGGCACCTCCATTATTTCCAGAATGGTTTCCTAAAAAACTCACTGGATACGCATATTGATTCCAACTACCGCGACCAATATTCATAATGCCGCCAGAAAAGACAGCACTACCATCACCGGTAGATTGGTTCGCGTTAAAGATAAGTGCTTTAGCATCCAGCACTAAATTCCCCCCTACCGAGAGGGCGCTTCCCGTAGATGCTGACCTAAAATTTTGCAAGGTCAGTGGCGCCGCTGGCGATTCCCCCTGTACCCATATATCTAAGTCATTATTTTTTCTGAGTAGATTATATGCTGATGCTCCATCAAGAATTCCAGGACCCATACTTGATATATACAATCCCGATTGCGTAATGGCGTCAGCAAGATCAGCAGGGCTTGAAGTCAGAGTAACACTCTGCTCTACTAGTCTAAAATAAACGATCGGGTATCGGTCTGGATTAGCATTAGCCTCCGTTATTCCGGTTGTTATTGGACTTTGGATATATATGTAACTTGGACTGGTAGCACCCACACAAGGAAAAGAGACGAAAAAACACGCCAAAAACGCGACTGTTTTGCGAAATGCCATAAATCGTTCTTATAATCATAAAAATCCAACTTAGCTAGATTGTCGCAGATATAAAATAAATTTTAAACAATTTTTAATTTAAATGGCGTTAATGGGGTGGTTCGTCGTGGCAATCTCCTGAAAGTGTGCGCAAATGTTGGAGATCACCACGTCGCTTTGCTCCTCGTGATGACAACAACCCCCCGTTTTCACGGGGGTGACAAAGAAATCTTGTGCCCATGACAAGGGGGACTCTGGCCAAAAGCGGGACGAAAATATCCCTAGCTTACAAGTGCGCCATGACAATGTTTATACTTTTTACCCGATCCACACGGACATAAAGAATTTCTTTGTACGCGTCCCCATGTCGCAGGGTCTTGAGGGTCAACAACTTCCGCCTTGCGTGTTTTTCTTGTTTCTGAGGCTGGGCTTTCCTCTTGAACGCTTTTGCCGCCTGCCCAATCTTCGGGAGTCATTTCTTCTAACGCATCAAAATCAATTGATGGTTCTAAAATGCTATCCAGGCTTGTATTCTCTGGCAATTTCAAATCGAAATGCGACAACACAGAAATAAAATCACCTTTTAATTTTGTCATCATGTATTGGAACAAATTAAACGCTTCACGCTTGTATTCATTCAAAGGGTTGCTTTGCGCATAGGCCCTTAAGTTAATCCCCTGGCGCAAGTGATCAAGACTTAAAAGGTGGTCTTTCCAGGCGGTGTCAAGCATCCTTAATAACAACGTCTTCTCGGCTGATCTCATCATGTCTGGGCCATAAGCCTCGACTTTGGCAGCCATTTTTTCTTTTAACTGGCGGTGAATTCTTTGCTCAATCTCATAAGGATTCACACTTTCTTCATGAACCCAGGTTTCTAATGGCAGGTCTAGGGCAAACAGACGGCTAATCTCGGCATGAAAGCCTTTCAAATCCCATTGATCGGGCAGAACCTCGGCGGGTACGTGAAAGTTAACGGTTTCTGTAATCACTTCATCCGTAATCTCTTTGACCATGTCTGCAATAGAATCTTGCTGCATCAGATCACGACGTTGTTCATAAATAATTTTACGCTGGTCATTCATGACATCATCGTATCGTAACAAATGTTTACGAATATCAAAGTTGCGCGCCTCAACCTTATGTTGCGCCCGTTCTAATGCCTTTGTAATCCAGGTGTGGGAAATGGCTTCGTTTTCTTTCACCCCTAATTTACGCAGCATAGGATCAAGACGTTCAGACCCAAAAATGCGCATCAAATCATCTTCTAAAGAGATGAAAAACTTGGATCCGCCCGGGTCACCTTGTCGTCCTGAACGACCGCGCAGCTGGTTGTCGATGCGCCGACTTTCATGGCGTTCCGTTCCAATCACATACAATCCACCAGATTTCTTGACGCGCTCTTGATCAATATCAATCTCGGCTTTAATAGCAGCAATTTTCTTGTCAAACTCTGGCCCAGCGGGCGTCGTTGCCGATTCGCGCTCTATGCGCATTTCCAAGTTGCCACCTAACTTAATGTCTGTACCGCGCCCCGCCATGTTCGTGGCAATGGTAACAGCCCCTGAACATCCAGCATCGGCAATAATTAAAGCCTCTTGGTCGTGATAGCGGGCATTCAAAACCTGATGGGGAACTTTGTGTTCTTTTAAAAGGCTTGATAAAAATTCTGACCGTTCAATGCTGGTGGTACCAACCAAAACAGGTTGGTTGCGACCTTGGCAATCTTTAATTTGGCCAACAACCGCGGCATATTTTTCTCTGGCGGTTAGATAAACCTCATCATCATGATCAAGACGGGCCACCTTAACATTTGGCGGAATTTCAACGGCCTGCAGGTTATAAATCTCTTCAAATTCGTCAGCTTCGGTTACCGCTGTGCCGGCCATGCCTGACAACTTAGGGTATAAACGGAAAAAGTTTTGATAGGTAATCGACGCCAAGGTCTGGTTTTCCATCTCAACAGTGACTCTTTCCTTGGCCTCTAACGCCTGGTGTAACCCTTCAGAAAAACGACGGCCTTCCATCATACGCCCTGTAAATTCATCGATAATGATCACCTGATCATTTTTAACAATGTAATCAACATCACGACTGTAAAGCTTGTTGGCCCTTAGGGCAGAGTTCACATGGTGAACGACGCCCATGTTTTGAACATCGTAAAGTCCATTCCCTTTAATGAGATTCTTTTGGAATAAAAGCTGTTCTATTTTCTCAACGCCAGCTTCGGTTAAGGTGACGGAGCGTTGCTTTTCATCTTTTTCATAATCGGTTTCAATTAAAGCCGGGATCAGTTCGTCAATCTTTTGGTAAAGGTCAGATGAATCCTCAGCAGGGCCCGAAATAATTAAAGGCGTACGGGCTTCGTCGATGAGAATGCTGTCGACTTCGTCAACAATCGCGTAATTGAAAGGACGCATCACCATTTCGCCCAGGCGGAATTTCATGTTGTCGCGCAAATAGTCAAAGCCAAATTCATGGTTTGTTCCATAGGTGACATCAGCCGCATACGCCCGACGACGTTGTTCATCACTTAACCCATGAACGACACAGCCAACTTTTAGCCCCAAGAATTCATAAATTTTCCCCATCCAGGCAGCGTCACGTTGTGCCAAATAATCGTTCACGGTTACCAGGTGAACCCCTTTACCGCTTAACGCATTAAGGTACACGGGCAACGTTGCCATCAGGGTTTTTCCTTCACCCGTTTTCATTTCAGCAATCATGCCACTGTGCAAAACCAGGCCGCCAATAAGCTGCACGTCGAAAGGACGCATTCCCAAGACACGCTTGGCTGCCTCCCGAACGGTTGCAAACGCCTCTGGTAAAAGGGCATCCAACGTCTCGCCCTTAGCAACACGATCTTTGAAATCGCGCGTGCGATCCTGTAACTCTTGATCGGTGAGGTTAATAACAGAAGGTTCTAACAAGCCAATCTGTTTAGCAATTTTATCATATTTTTTAACGACGCGATCATTAGACGAGCCAAAAACTTTTTTTAAAACAGACGCCAGCATTCAAGAATCCTCGAACCAAAATTGATATTTAAAGGGGAAGAAAGATCTAATCCACCAGTGTATTATTAAGATTATAGGAAAAACTATGACAATTCCATATTTTTGATTGTTGTAATTTTTCTGGATGGTTCCCATATAATAGGTGTAGTGTGAAGCAGACTTGATAAAATTCTTATTTTATCGTACTCAAACAGTATTAATTAACATCAAGGACCCGTTATGAAATCTAAAATGACTTTGGGCGTAGTGGTAGTGGCAGCTGCGCTGGTAGGATGGTTTTTCTTCTTTAAGCAACCCAAGCCGACCTCTGAAACACCTAGCCCGGTACCTGTTCCTGAAAAGAACCAGGAAACACAAGAGACTCCTGAGCAAGAAACAACGACTCCTCCCGCGGAAGCACCAAAGGTAGAGGCACCTCAAGCGCCTGAACCAAAGGAAGAAGAGTCGACTGATCCAGATGCGAAAAAGGTTTCTGCCGAATTTTCAAACGGTGAAAAAATTACCTTGAGAGATGTTAAAAAAGTTTTTTCAAGTTTGCCTCCTCAACTGCAAGAGGCCGGACTAGAGAAGATTTATGATCCTTTGTTAAGTCGCTTGATCGACACAAAATTGTTGTTAAGTGCTGCTCGCCAAGCTGGCGTTGATAAAAATCCTGACGTTTTAAAACGTATTGCTGAAGCTCAAGAAGCCCTTATTCAAAAATCTTATTTGGATCAAGAAATTGCCAAATTGATTACTGACACTGTTCTTCAAGAGAAATATCAAGAACTTTTGAAACTTCTTCCTAAAGATCAGATGGAAGTTAAACTCAGCCATATTCTTATCAAAACGAAAGAAGAAGCAGCCGAGATTCTAAAACAGATTAAGTCAGGCAAAAGCTTTGATGAACTTGTTAAAGAAAAATCATTAGACACCGAATCAAAAGCAAAAGGTGGTGATCTTGGTTATGTTCGCAAAGAAGACTTACCGAAAGATTTTGCTGAATTGGTATTTAAGGCCGCCAAAGGATCAGTTATTACGGAACCAATGAAAATTGGTGACGTTGGTTACAGCGTGATCCGCCTTGACGACAAACGCCCTGTTGAACCGCCAAAATTTGAAAAAGTTCGCGATGATATCTTTAAAGCCGTCAGTCCAGAATATGCGGTGAAAGTGATCGAGAAGCTTCGTGCAGATAGCGGCGTCAAGAAAACAGGCTTGGATGGAAAACCATTGGTTGAAAAAACACCTGAACAAAGAAAAGCCGAGGCTGAAGCCGAAGCAAAAGGCGAAAAGCCAGCAGATCAACCAGCCGTTGACCTAAAGACCCTTGATGACAATATGGTCGTGGCAGAATTCCAAAATGGCGACAAAGTTAAAATCGCTGATCTTAAAGAAAGCATGGCTTCACTGCCGGCTCAGCTAAAGGAAGTTCCCTTTGATAAAGTGTTCGAACCTTTGCTAAACCGTGTCATTGACATGAAGTTAATCTCTGCAGAGGCACGTAAAGCCGGCACGGATAAAGACCCTGCTGTTTTGAAAAGAATTTCTGATGCGAAAGAGGCTTTAACGCAGAAGTTCTACTTGGAACAAGAAGTGGCTAAGTTGATCACCCCTGAAATGATTAACGCGAAGTACCAACAGCTTTTGAAAATGATGCCAAAGAACGAGATGGAAATCCGTCTGCGTCACATTTTGGTTAAGACAAAAGAAGATGCTGTTAAGGTTATGAAGGCGTTAAAATCAGGTTCTAGCTTCGAAGAAATGGTCAAAACCTATTCTGTCGATGAACAAAGCAAAGCCAACAACGGTGACCTAGGGTACGTTCGCCGCAACGAATTGCCAAAGGAATTTGCTGACGTTGTGTTCAAGGCTGCGAAGGCAACCTTGTTGCCAGAGCCAATTCAAGTTGGTGAGATGGGTTACAGCATTGTTCGCGTTGAAGATAAGCGCCCGATCGAGCCGCCGAAGCTTGAAGAAGCCCGCGCTGAATTGGTAAAAGTTATCTCAGCAGAACAAAGTGTTAAGGTTTTAGAAGGCTTAAGAAAGCAAGTAACAGTTAAAAAGTTTGACATGAATGGTCAACCTATAGCTGAGAAAGCGGCTGAGGCAAAAAAACCTGCTGAAGCTCAGACTACTGCAGTGACCGAGCCAAAAAAGGCAGAGGAAGCCCCTAAGGCAGCGCCTGCTTCACCGGAAGTGAAAGCACCTGCTGCTGCTCCGGCTGCTTAACAAAAGCAATATCTTTTAAAGTAAGGCGGCGCCAGAGACTCTCTGGGCCGCCTTTATTGTTTTTGGATACTTTTGTGCGATTTTACGGCAAATATTTTACTCAGATTTAAAACCAATTACCCTATCCCTCCCCGCAATAACGAAGGTGGTGTATTAGGGATTACTATAAGTTCAGTTTTTTGAGAAATAACAGCTAGCGCATGAATTTAAAGAGCACATATCGCCTTACACTTATAATGGGTTTTGCTCAAATTTATATGTGGGCAACAACATATTATCTGCCAGCAACTCTTATTAAAATTGTAGCCAATGAAATTGGCGAGAGCACTATAGCTCTGGTAGGAGGATTTTCATGGTCACTTTTTCTATCCGGCATCTGTGCACCTAAAATAGGATCATGGATAGAAAATGAAGGTGGACGGCTTTCCCTCTTTATTGGTAGTTTGCTGGCTTCACTTGGTTTAATAGTATTGTCAGCAACAAATGGCTTAATTATTTGGTACATTGGTTGGACCATTATCGGCCTTGCCATGGCCCTTGGTCTATTTTCCGCCTGCTTTGCTTCTTTAGTTCGTCTTTTTGGGCAAGGGGCAAAAAAAGTAATTATCAGAGTTACTATCATATCTGGATTTGCAACATTCTTCTGGCCCCTCACTACTTACTTAATTCAGTTAATAGGTTGGCGGAATACATTGCTCGCTTATAGTCTCCCACATTTGTTGATATGGGCCC
This sequence comes from uncultured Alphaproteobacteria bacterium, assembly GCA_903905285.1. Classification (GTDB taxonomy): domain Bacteria; phylum Pseudomonadota; class Alphaproteobacteria; order Paracaedibacterales; family CAIULA01; genus Finniella. Next base: position 19,950 of record CAIVFQ010000206.1, on the reverse strand, counting down.
CCATATATTATTTTAGCATCCCAAAGGGGGTTCCTGCAGAAGTAGCAGAATCTACTCCGGTGATAAAGATTCTGGGGAAAATGAGGATCATTATCTACTTACTAGCATCGTTTGCAATCTTACGTTCTGTAGTGGGATCTACTGGATCCGTATTTTTAATAAATATTTTTGGAGGGCTGGGTTTATCTATAGAAAAAGCTGCATTTATTGCTGCACTTATTGGACCCTCACAAATCGCAGGTCGCATAATAGAACTGCTGTTTGGACATAAATTTAACCCTATAAATTCTGGAATCTTTTGGGCCAGCATTATGCCCATATCTATTTTGTTGCTACTTGTTATTGGGGCACCCGCTAGCTTTATTTTCGCAATAGCCTATGGAATGAGCAACGGAATGGCAACGATTACAATGAGCATACTACCTCTTGTTTTATTTGGCTCAAGAGGGTACGCAAGCTTGATGGGAAAATTAGCTCTCCCCATACTTGTAACACAAGCAATATCGCCCGTATTAGCAACTCCAATCATGGATTCTTGGTCCACAAGAAATATATTTTTACTTGCTGGAGTGTTGAGCTTTATAGCACTTAATTGTTTGATTTTTTTGCGTCATTTTCAAAGTCACACAAAACGGGTAAAAGATGGCGTTAGTGGGGATTCATGATCATTAGATCATTTATTAACCAGTCTTAAAACAGGGTTCTTTTTTGATCCAGAGAATGACGGGATCTCCCCCTACGCCTTACCTTCTTCGCACAAAGAACTTTGGCGAGATTTAGGCTTCGGCAGGTAGCGATTATGAGGGCTTTCGACCTTTTCATCTGCAGCGTCTGGGTAAGATATCGACCTACATTATTTTAACATCAACTTGAGATTTCTTTCCTTTGTAAAAGTTTTTCAAAATTTATCTTGAAAATATGTCTCTTTTTTGTGGTTATTAACCTGACGTTAACTTTTTTATGATATTTTTTAGGGTGGATAGGACGGGGGAGACCTCCCCAATGACATGCAGGGGTCTTTTAAAAAATTCCCTCCTAGTTTTCCATGCTAACTGATTTTCGTTAAAAAAAGATTAACACTATACTCGTTTTAGATGATTTTTCAGAGCCTCCGTCATCGCGAGCGACATAATGGAGCGTGATGATCCAGTCATTCTCTGAATTGCCGCGTCTCTATGCTCCTCGCAATGACGAGAAAATCCGGGTAAATCATCTGAAAAGGGTATAGAGAATTTCGGCCCTGCCTTTATCATTTTAACGAGAGAGTCTTTATGTCACGTGATATTTATCAACAGTCTTTAGATTATCATCGCCGCAAGCCCTATGGAAAATTGGCGATTGCTCCCACCAAATCATTGGCAGATCGCCATGATTTAGCCTTGGCTTACTCGCCAGGTGTGGCAGAACCGTGTCGGGCAATTGTTAAAGACCCCAGCCAGGCCGCAGAATTAACGGCCCGTTCAAATTTAATTGCCGTGATCACGAATGGAACAGCGGTATTGGGCCTTGGAAATATAGGTGCATTGGCGTCAAAACCCGTTATGGAAGGAAAAGCCGTTCTCTTTAAAAAGTTTGCCGGCATTGATGCCTTTGATATAGAGATTGACGAAACCGATCCTGACAAGCTGGTTGATATTATTGCGTCCTTAGAACCCACCTTTGGCGGGATTAATCTGGAGGATATCAAAGCCCCTGAATGTTTTTACATTGAAAAGAAATTAAAAGAACGCTTAAAAATTCCCGTGTTTCACGACGATCAGCATGGCACTGCCATCACGGTTGGGGCGGCCATTTTGAATGGCCTTGAACTTTTGGGTAAGAAAATTGATCAGGTTCGATTGGTGACCTCGGGGGCTGGGGCTGCTGCTTTGGCCTGTCTTGATCTGTTAATTGACATGGGTCTAAAGCGTGAAAACGTGATGATAACCGACAGTAAGGGCGTTGTCTATGAAGGCCGTGGCGACTTATTGGATGACTCAAAACGCTTCTATGCTCAAAATACGCCTCATCGTGATCTTGGCCAGGCCATTGAAGGGGCTGACATCTTTTTAGGTTTATCAGTTGCCAAGGTTTTAACACCTGAGATGGTCTCCAAAATGGCGCCCAAGCCGTTGATTTTGGCTTTAGCCAACCCTGATCCTGAAATTCTGCCGCCTTTGGTTGCACAGGTTCGTGATGATGCGATTGTGGCGACAGGGCGATCTGATTATCCTAACCAAGTTAACAATGCCATATGCTTTCCGTACATCTTCCGCGGGGCGTTGGATGTGGGCGCGACCACCATTAATCAAGAAATGAAAATCGCTTGTGTTAATGCTATTTCTAAATTGGCCCAGGCTGAAAGTTCTGATATTGTCTCGAACGCTTATGGTGGAGAAATACACCGCTTTGGCGCTGACTTTATTATTCCCAAACCTTTTGACCCCCGTCTATTTGTTGAATTGGCCATCGTGGTCGCCCAGGCGGCGATGGAAACTGGTGTTGCCACGCGCCCTATCAAAGATATGGTGGCGTATCGTGAGCAGTTACAGGCGTTCATCTATGGGTCAAGCTTGGTGATGCAACCTGTGTTCTCTAAGGCGAAGAAGAAAGACCATCCCACAGCCCGCGTTGTCTTTGCAGAGGGTGAAGAAGAACGCATTTTACAAGCCGTGCAAACCCTTATTGACGAGAAAATTGGGTTCCCTATTTTGGTGGGACGCCCAGAAATCATTCAGCGGCGCATTAATACCCTGGGCCTTCGCCTTCAGGTTGGCAAAGATTATGAGGTTGTCGACCCGAATAATGACCCCCGCTATCACCGTTATTGGACCACTTATCACGGCCTAACCGAACGTCGCGGTATCTCCCCCGACGTGGCAAAAACACTGGTTCGCACCAATACGACCATCATCGCCGCTTTGATGGTGCACCTGGGGGATGCAGATACATTAATTTGTGGCGTTATTGGCCGTTATATTGACCATTTCCGCCAGCTGCAGAAAATTCTGGGTGTGCAGCCTCAATTCAATCAATGTGCGGCTTTGTGTGCGTTGGTGATGGATCATCAGCCTTTGTTCATTTGCGACCCCTATATCAATATTGACCCTACCCCGGAACAATTGGTTGAAATGACGTTGTTATCAGCGCAACAAATTCGACGGTTTGGCATGATACCGAAAGTCGCGTTAATCTCGCATTCCAATTTTGGGTCATCACGCAGTCCTTCAGCCCGTAAGATGCAAATTGTTTTGCAAATGTTAAGACAGGCAGCCCCCGACTTAGAAGTAGAAGGCGAAATGCACGCCGATGCCGCCTTGTGTCCTGATATCCGCCATAAGATTTTCCCGCATTCTCAATTGCAAGGGCCGGCCAATTTGTTGGTTATGCCAAACATCGAGGCGGCCAATATTTCGTTCAAAATGGCCCGGGCATTGGGGAATGAGTTAATCATTGGCCCTATTCTGATGGGTATTCGTGGCAGCGCACAGATTCTAACGCCCACCGTTAATGTGCGGGGAATTATCGACATGACGGCCTTAGCGGTAGTCGATGCCCTAGAATGTGGCGTTAAGGAGGGGTAAGAGTTGCAAAAAAGACACTGTCTTATTTATGTATAGCCTTAATTTTCAACATTCATGTTTAGTTTTGGAAGGGTTTGACCATATATTCGGGCAATCGATAAACAATCAATCAAGAGTTTTAATATGAAAAAATTATCTTTAATTTTATTGGGTGCTTTAGCAGTAACCCAAGCAGCACAAGCAGCCCCTGCTTCTTTTAATGGTTTTTATGTTGGTGGCCAATTAGGTTGGACACAACGTAAGGATACGACAAATATTCCAGCCATTCAGGATACTATAACTGGCGTGCCAGGGGGGAACGTTGTGATCCGTAATGCCGCCCTCAATAAGGCTAAAAAAGCAAATGGTTTAACCTATGGTATTTATTCAGGCTATGGCCAAAACAATAATGGCTTTTATTGGGGTGGTGAATTCAGCATTGAGCACACAACTGCCAACAAGAATACAACCTATGCCCAAGAACCTACAGCAACACAGGGTGCCAATACAGTAAAAGGCAGCTTTAATATTAATAGCAAGTACGAACGGGGTGTTGTATTTGGAATTACCCCTCGCATCGGTGCTGTTATTGCGAATGAAAATTTGATTTACGCGAAATTAGGTTTAGAGTTCAGCCGTGATAAAGCAACAATTGGTCATACTGATGTTATGTTTGCTGGAAATAAGCTACAATCTGCCAGCACCAGCACCAAATCAAAAAACCAAGTGGTTCTTGTTCCTCGATTTGGTTATGAACGCGCGTTTGGTAACGTGTTAGCACGTGCTGAATACGGCTATAACGTTGGTGGGAAAATTAAATCCAAAGATGTTTCTGTTAAATACACAGCGCATGTTGTTAAATTTGGTTTAGCTTACAAATTCTAAATCTGCCGATTCGTCATGGCGAACCCCTTTCAGGGGCTCGCGCAATGACAATTTGTTTTCAAGATCACGCCGTTTCAAAACGGCGTGATTTTTTTATGCGAATTTAGACCAACGGAATTTGGCGTGTCTGTTCGAAAATAAGGCCAAGGGCTTGATGCACCTCTGACGCCAGGCGATACCAAACCACGTAAGTGATAAAAACATACGAAATAATCACCCCCCCAATCGCAAAGGCCCAGGCCCGGTTATCGGGAAGCCCCCTGCCAGCGGGTTCAGTTAACGTGTAATCGTAACATTGACGAATAAGAAAAGGCTGGTCAGCTTTTGAAAGACGGGGCGGCCGGCCCTGAATAACCTTATAAAGGTGATCTAGGTACCATTTTATTTTCTGTTCATCATCGGTGCCGCGATATTGGCCGCGAAACCCCAAACTTAAAACCATAAAATAAAGCAGGGCTAGCTCTTCCCGGGCAGGGTCGTTGTTTTCCAACAGGGCATCTAATTTCTTAAAAACATATTCACCGGCTATTTGTGTTTGAAACAGCTGGGCCTCTAAAAGCAGTCTGTCCCAGATTTTCGCCCCTGCCCATTGCAAGTTCAAAAAAATTTCATCCGCCAAACAAACCATCAGATACTGCGCATCCCGAAAGGCAGCCATATTGCCCACCCCAACTGCATACTCCATTTTTAAGGCTTGTTCCTGCAACGTTTCACGAAGGCGCATTTGAATTGTTTCGACCACGGTGGGGGTGCTTGGGTCATCAAACACATCGGTAGGGATGCTTAGGCGAAGGGCCCGTTCTTTTTGGCGCAAAACCTCATAATAAAAGGCTTGAAAATTCTCTAACAAAAGGCTGTTGGCAATTGTCATCGTCTAACTCTACGCTCTAACTCTTTTGATTCTTACGGACATATAAAACGATCTCAGTTGGGCGCCGATCAAGCGTATCAGCCGGATTGAAGATGTTTAAGTTTTGTTCTGGCTTGATGTAAGTTGGATCACTATCAACTTCAAAAACAACTACGCCACGGCTGGGCATCAGTTCGAACAAGTCTTCATTCCTTAACACACGGCGAACTGCCCCTGTCATGCGACGGGAACGAACCGATTCCACCGCAAAGTCAGAGGTAATGACGCAATCGCTCATCCATTCTTCCAGCTCAACCTCGCTCATGCCCTTGGGCGCGCGAATGCCAATGTATAATTTTTCTGATAAAAATGCTGGGTTCAGGGTTAAGTAAAACAATCTGTCTTTTTGTGTGAAAGAAAAAATGGCAAAGGCAATTTCAATACTGTGAAGATATTGATAAATAACATCAAAAACAGGCCGGAAACATCCCAACAAATCGTTATGGTGATAAGCCGGCAATACAGGGGGAATTTGTGATAAACGCAAAGGCGTTAGAACCCCCACCACTTCACATAATTTTTCAAACAATGTCCAAGGCTGAATAGCAGGACTGTTCAATAAAACCTCTAGGCTGGGTAAAATCATCACCAATGGGCGTAACAGATTCGATGTCTCCTGCAACAAAGGTGTCCCAACTTGGTTTTGCCATTTGTCACACAAATAAACGGCTTTCTCGCGTATTTTTTGGCAAACCTCTGAACAAAGCTGCCAAAGGACTGCATGGTGATTAACACGAAAACAAGGGGGCATGTAAGGGGCTTGAATAAAAGCTTCGTCTTTAAAAACCATTTTCACAAGGGGGAACCCAATCGTTCTAGACGGTAATTTCTCACCCACATGCAACAATAACTTGGGCATTAAACAAGGAATCTTTATGGCATTGTCATCTAGGTTAATGTCCTTTGTTTCGATTCCTTCTTTGGACGAATAACGGGCCCTGTCGCCAACGATAGGCGATATACCCGGTATATACTCAGCAATCGCCAGGCTGATGGTTATTTCTTCCCTTGGGGAAAGGGGCTTGAAAGGCTTAATGTCAACCTCTAAGGGGACATCTTCGCCGCTGGTCGCCTCGTAATCAATGACCAGGCCATCGGGCATAACCGCCTGAAGGGCTAAAACACGCACCAACCCGTCAGGTAAGACGATGGGGTCAAGTTTCAAATGACTCACCCCCCAGTGGTAGGGCGCGATCAGTTTCATGTGATGGTGGAGGATTTGTTCAAACCGCAGATCATTTTGCTGCAAGTGTTGGGGGGATAACAACATCCCCTCGTGCCATTGAATGGCCGGAATCAAAGATAACCCCAAAGGTTTATTCATATAGTGTCTCCTGGCCGTGAATTCATAAACACGATAATTAACTAAGTTTAATAAACTTTTAATAATTATGATATTTTTTTATAACGCCTCGCAACAAGTCTCTTTAAAAAAACTATATATCCTTGACTTTTTACAATAAGGCCCTAGTTTATGGATATGTCAGGTGACTGGGTGATCGCTGAATTTTTTCAGAGGAAAGTCCGGGCTCCATGCAAACAGGGTGCCGGATAACGTCCGGCGGGGCTTGCATTAAGCGAGTTTTAGGGAAAGTGCCACAGAAAATAAACCGCTTGTAACAGAGTAAGGGTGAAAAGGTGTGGTAAGAGCACACCGCGCGTTTGGTAACAGGCGTGGCAGGGTAAACCCCACCCGGAGCAAGACCAAATAGGGACAAGCTATCATCTATACCTCAGGGTATGGGTGGTACGGTGGGTTTGCACGCCGTTGTTCGGGTAGGTTGCTAGAGGTGATTGGTAACAATCATCCCAGATGAATGATCATCCAAGGATTTTAATCCTGGACAGAACCCGGCTTATAGGTCACCTGAATATTGTTTTTTAAGGTTTATTGAGACTACAATACCTTACGTGTAAAACTTAACGGTACCACCAACATGTTTTTTCGTCGTCGTACGCAACACTCTGCCTTAGACATCTGGCCAGGTTTCGTTGATGCTTTGGCAACATTATTGATTGTTGTTATTTTTGTTTTAATGACGTTTATCGTCTCGCAGTTGTCTTTGACAGATGCCTTGCAGGGGCGCGATCAAGCCTTAGTCCATTTGAATCAAAAATTAAATTCCCTGGCCGAGGCGTTGGGATTAGAGAAAAAACAGCACACCGATACCACTCAAAAAAACCATCTCTTAGAAGAGTCTCTGGCCGCGTTTCAGGAACAAATCACTTTGTTAAAAGCCTCCGTTGGGGCACTGGAAACAGAAAAGACCCAGGCCCTTGGGAAAAATCATACCCTGCTAGAGGAAATACAAACGCTTAATCAAAACCTTCTTGCCCTTAAAAAGGCGCTAAGCCTGCAAGAAAACGAAACAGAAACCACTAAAAAAGAATTTGAAAAAACGTTGGCCTTGAAGCTAAGCGAACTGAAGGACTTACAGGCTGAGTTAAAAAATCTTCAGTTGACCCATCAGGACCTAAACACAGAACACAAAAAGAACTTGTCTTTGAATCGATTGGGTCAGTACCGGTCAGAATTCTTTGCCGAGTTACAACGGGCAGTTGGTGAGCGATCTGACATGCGTGTTGTCGGTGATCGTTTTGTTTTCCAGTCAGAGGTTCTGTTTGATAAAGCGTCGGCCGAAATGGGGGCCGAGGGAAAGAAAAAACTAGATCAGCTTATTCACGTCTTAAAGGAAATTTCCCGTAAGATTCCTGGCGACCTAAAGTGGGTTCTGCGCGTTGATGGCCATACCGATCAGCTGCCTATTAAAACGGCCCAGTTCCCATCGAATTGGGAATTATCAAGTGCCCGGGCGATTTCCGTTGTTAAGTATATGATTGAAAAAGGCGTTGATGGGAGCCGGTTGGTTGCAGCTGGATTTGGAGAACATCAACCGTTGAATCAAAAAAACCAAAACGAGAAAGACTTAGCCCGCAATCGCCGTATCGAATTCAAACTGGACCAACGTTAAGAATATTCCGGGGGGGGCCTTAGTCACTTCCGATATAGGCAACGCAGCCGATTATGGTGGGGGCAACCGTAACGTATACGATAATACGGTCGCCACGAATTACGTAACAGCCTGTGCTTTCACATTAAAAGCTGAATTGAGATTTTAAATACCTAGACTTATAGATTGGTATTTTGTTAAAAATCTTTTGTAGGGTTTGGATTTTGTAAGTCATTTGACGCATGATATTTCCTCACCAAAGTTTAAGGAACAACGCAAATTTTCCCGATTGAAAAATGGTATAATTGGCTCATCAGGCTATCGCGTCATTATAATTTGTCGCGCAAGCTACCCCTTACCCTAAGCCTAGCAGCCCTTTTATCTGGGGCGGGAACCCACTGGGCCTTAACGCACAGCGCGGGACTTAGCGACAAAACTCGTCTTGTCTTGCCGTTTATTTATTTAGATGTGCTGTTATTGCTGTTGCTGGCCATCGTCATTGCGAAAAGGCTTATTGAATTATGGCTAGAACGACGCCAGGGGTTGGCCGGCTCTAAACTTCATATCCACATTGTGACCTTATTTTCCCTAGTCGCTGTAACACCAGCCATCTGCGTCGCTGTCTTTTCAGCTGGATTTTTTAATTCAGGTATTGAGGCTTGGTTTGGTAAGCCGGTTAAAGATGCCCTGCATGAAGCACGGGTGGTCGCCGATGCCTATTTAAGGGAACATCAAAAAGCCATCAAAATTGACGCCCATTCCTTAGTCAACAAACTGCGACCCCAGGTTGACACCTATTTACAGGACCCTGCCCTTTTTTCACAAGTCTTAAGCGACGAAGCTGATGAACGGGGCTTGGGAGAGTTGTTGGTCTTTAATGGGAAAGGCGAAGTTCTTGCCCGGTCTTACTTAACGTTTGCCTTAGAACTAGAGAAAATTTTATTTGCTGATTTTGACAAAGTTCGCAGTGACGAAATTGTGGTGCGCGAAGGAAGCGACAGAGTCAGAGTTTTAATTAAGCTAGACGCCTTAAGCGATACATATTTGTTTGTTGGCAAACTCATTGACCCTACTGTCTTATCGCACGTTAGCCAAACCCAAAAAGCCATTCACGACTATTACCAATTGGCCCAACAGCATTCAGGTGCACAACTGACGTTCGTGGTGTTTTTCGCCCTTATCGCATTGTTGTTATTGTTAGCCGCCATTTGGGCGGGACTGACGTTGGCAAACGTTTTGGTTAAGCCTATTGGCCGCTTGGTGGCTGCAGCTGAAGAGGTTAGCCAAGGGAATCTTTCCATAAAAGTTGAAGAAGAGTTTTTAAATAACGAATTAGACGATTTGACACGATCCTTTAATCACATGACGCGTCGGTTACAACAACAAAACCAAGACTTAGTTATCAGTCAACGCAAAGCGGCCTGGGCAGATATTGCGCGTAAAATTGCCCATGAAATAAAAAACCCCCTGACCCCTATTCAGTTGGCAGCCGAACGATTAAAAAGACGGTACTTAAAAGAAATTATCAGCGACCCGCAAACGTTTCAAAACTGTATTGATACGATCATTCGCCAAGTAAGCCATATTGGAAATCTTGTGAATGAGTTCAGTTCTTTTGCCCGCATGCCCGAGCCCAAGATTGTAACTGCCAACTTTACTGAATTGGCGCAGCAGACATTTTTTTTACAAAAGCAGGCTTACCCACACCTTGATTTCATTTATGAAACACCGCGGGAACCGATTATATGGCTTTGTGACCCCCAACAAATGAGTCAGGTGATAACCAACTTGTTGCAAAATTCAGTCAACGCCCTTACGGAAAAGAGTAACGCGGAAAAAGACAAGGCAGAAAAGAAACAAGATATGCTTGCTCAAAGGGGCAAAATCCTATTAAAGATTGAACAGTACGATAGACGCTTGTATGTGCAGGTTGAAGACAATGGGCCCGGGTTTCCTAAAGAAGGACGTGATCATTTGCTAGAACCTTATTATACTACACGCGAACAAGGAACAGGTTTAGGTTTAGCCATTGTGTCAAAGATTGTTAGCGACCATAATGGCCAGCTGCACCTTGGCAACAGCAAGTTAGGCGGGGCTTGCATTCAATTGGTATTTGATTACCCCGAGTAAAAAGATTAGAAAGAAAAAAATGTCCCAGGATATTTTGATTGTTGATGACGAAACCGACATCCGCGAATTAATAGCCGGAATCTTGAATGATGAAGGCCACAATACGCGAATGGCAGCCGATGGCCTTAAAGCCCTAGAGCTTATCAAAACGCGACAGCCTAATTTGGTTGTTTTGGATGTATGGCTAGGCGACAGTGAACGCGATGGTTTGAAAATTTTAGACATTATCAAACGCGACCACCCTTTTGTCCCGGTCATTATGATTAGTGGACATGGAACGATCGAGACCGCCGTATCAGCCATGAAAAAAGGCGCCTATGATTTCCTTGAAAAACCTTTTCAAACCGATCACTTATTGCTGATTGTTGAACGGGCCTTAGAATCAGCGCGACTTAAACGTGAAAACCAAGAACTTAAAATCAAAGCCAGAACGATGTCAGGCATTGTTGGTAACTCATCAGCCATTTACCATATTCGCCAAACCATCAGCAAAATTGCACCCACCAATGGACGGTTTTTTATTACAGGACCTATCGGTGCTGATAAAGAATCAATTGCGCGTGAGATTCACACCTTATCTAAAAGGGCCCAAGCACCTTTTATAGTTGTTAAGTGTGCATCTATTCATCCTCAAAACCTAGATGTGGAACTTTTTGGAGCTGACATCACGGGCTTATCGGCCGACACGCCCCGCAAGATTGGCCTGTTAGAAAAAGCCCATGGGGGGACACTTTATTTTGACGAGATAACCCAGTTGCCCCTGCCCGTCCAATCAAAGATTGTCAAAACCATTCAGGAAAATGCCTTTTACCGCGTGGGCGGAGTAAAGCCAACTGATATTGATGTGCGTTTCCTAGCCAGCAGTTCAGAAGATGTGATGGCCCTCATCCAAAATGGCCATTTCAGAGAAGACTTATTTTACCGCCTGAGTGTATCGCACTTAGTCATTCCCCCCCTTGAGGAACGTGTAACAGACATTCCTTTGCTGGTAGAATCCTTAATGGAACAGGCATCCGCAGCCAAAGGTGTTTTGCCAAGACGCTTTAGCGAAGATGCGTTGGTCATGTTGCAGTCTTATGCCTGGCCTGGTGATTTACAACAGTTAAGCCATGTGATCGACTGGGTTCTTTTGATGGCCACGGGTGACCCGCGTGAGGCGATTGACAGTCATCAACTGCCGCCAGAAATTGTCAATGGCAACCGGTTTGCCACCAACTGGCAGCAAAAAACAGCTGATATTGTGGTTTTACCTTTACGGGAAGCCCGAGAGGCCTTTGAAAAAGAATATCTGTTGGCGCAATTGCAGCGGTTCGCAGGTAATATTTCGCAAACAGCACGCTTTGTTGGCATGGAAAGATCAGCCCTTCATCGCAAGCTGCGCGCGTTAGGGGTTCATGATCCCAAGGGCGGAGATAAAGATTCTGACGAACCCAAAGATTTGTCTGCGTAGACCGTTTGTGAATGAAACGGCTCGTCATCGCGAGCGACATGATGGAGCGTGGCGATCCAGGAAAATACATGGATTGCCACGTCGCTTACGCTCCTCGCAATGACAATATCCCACCTTTAGCGTAATCTATTTTATAGGGAAGTATCTATATTAACTCTGTTTTAACGATTTTTATTGCACTATAGTGTATTGCATTGTACTAGTAGAATGAATATTCTATATTCGGATTCGGCCCTATGAACAAATTTCTTTCTTATATAACCGTGCTTCTTGTGTGGTCTGTTGGCTGTGCGTATGCTGCTTATGATAAACCTGCCAACGTGTCTTGTATGGATTGGCTTCAAGAGCTTGAAACAAAAAGAGATGCTGTTTCTCTACAGGTGATACGTGATCGCAGCTGGGATCTCCATAGACAAAATCAGTTGGATCTTATCAGAGAAATTTCTGCCACCATCGCTGGTAAATATGGCATTTCTTCTACGCCTGCCACCCCGCAGGAAAGAGAGAAAATTTTAAGGTCCATAGACAGAACCCGTCAGGCGTATGCCTCCATTTCAGATAGCATGACGGTTGTTTACCACCCTGATAAGGACCGCGGCGGCGAGTTGTCTGAGGATCGACTGCGACAAATCGCCCAAAAAAAAGGGATAGATTGGGGGGTGTTTCAAAGACACCTGGCAGCCATAGCTGTGGCTGATGGGGCCAGCTTTTCATTAAAAGTCCGTGGAACAGCGGCCGATTCCTTAACCGTTAAGACTGTGACAGAGAACATCCTCTTTACCCATTGCCCGGAATATGAAGAAGATTTAAACAGATTACTAAGAACTTTATCCGATACAGAGAAAGAGACCCTTGTTCAAACCTTGACAAGGGTTGCAAAAACTAAGACGGGGTCTCCCCTAGAAAACGATATCTTCCAACAGATTATGGGCGGTGTGTTTAAGAAAAACGCTGAAAGCCAGATGGAGGCTATTTACCTTCTACGACAGGACATTTGTAGGCTTAAGGTTGTTTGTCGTCTAGGAATCTTGGATGATGAGTCCTTATTGCAAGCTTTAATAGACGAGGAATACGCCAACCGGCATTCAGGCCTGTCTGACGATGAACGTAGAAAGCGTTCTAAGATTGAGCGGGATTTTGAAAGCAATATTAGCTCATTGAACCAAGATCTTGCATCATTACACGAAAAGGAATTGTTGAGAGAAGTTGAGAAAGCTCGGGAACAAGGAGACGTAGAGTTAGAGATGCGCACTTGGGCAAAGGTACCAGCTGTCCCCAATATAGGGATTGTGTTTTTAAGGAACGCGATTGAACGCTTGGAAGAATTAAGGCGAGGTAATCTGGAAAAATTAGCAACAGAAGTATTGGGAAAGATCAAAGACAATCCTGACTCAAGTCTTGATGATTTATGGAGAGCAACGGGTTTTATTTTATGCGAAGCAACGGGTTTTAATTTACCGCAAGACCTGATTCCTCAGGGATTGGAGAAATTTAGAAGGATGAGATTCGAACTTTCGCGGGAGATCGCAGACCGTCCTGATCTTCATCATTATTATGCATGGAATTTTGAACTGTGGGAACAAGAGGCATTTAAAAGATGGGTAACCAGTAGTGATCTGCAAAGGGAAGCTTTGGAAAAGGCCCTGGCCCATTTTGATGATGGCGCAAGCGTTGATGGTTTATGGAAGATGGCTGAATTCTTTAAAAGATCGGGAGAACATGATCTAGCTATAGAAGCACTGAAAAAGTTCGCAGACAATCCTGATGCAGATGCTGAGTTAAAAAGAAGAGCAGTTGAAGAAATAGTGATAGACAGAAGACGCTTGCACCCAACAATCCCCTGGTGAACTGGGGATTTTCTGGATTGCCACACCCCTTCGGGTGTTCGCAATGACGAATACTCTGTCTATGAATCTAATAAGAACTTAGGCTAAAGCTCGCCCACGTAAATCCCTAAACCCTGGGCGGTTTTGACCATAATCTCGCCCTGTTCCACAGCCTGATAACGGACGATGGCATCGGCGATGGGGACGTCAACCACCTGACGATTCTGCCAGGCAACCATGCGATCAAACTTACCCGCTGCAATCAAGTCAACGGCCGATACACCAAACGCGGAGGCGACGATTCTGTCCCAAGAACACGGTTGGCCACCCCGTTGAACATGACCCAACGTTGTTACACGGGTTTCAGCGCCTGTTAGGCTTTGAATTTTCTCGCCCAAATACTGACCAATGCCGCCATAACGGGGGCGGCCTCCCTCTTTGTTTAAGGTGGCAATCTCGCCATTTTCTTTTTTAACAGCCTCGGCCACAATGACTAAGGCAAATGTGCGCCCCTTTTTAGCCAGGGACGTTATCTTTTTGCAAATATTTTCCAAGGTGTAAGGGATTTCAGGTATCAAAATAACATCCGCACCGCCCGCAACGCCGGCACCCAAAGCAATATGACCGGCATCCCGCCCCATAACCTCTAACACCATGACACGCTGATGGCTGGCTGCTGTGGGTTGCAAACGGTCCAGCGCCTCGGTTGCTACCTCAAGGGCTGTATGATACCCAATCGCTGTTTCAGTGTGCCCCAGATCATTATCAATAGTTTTAGGAATGGCCACTAAGTTGATGCCACCCTGGTCGGCCAGGCGGCGTAAAATATGCAAACTGCCGTCACCCCCAATGCCAATCAACGCATCCAGTTTTAATTGTTCATAGCCTTCAACAAAGTCATAAGAACGGTCACTGCGGGTGCCATCGGGGTTGGGAAAAGCAAAAGGATCGTCTTTATTGGTGCTGCCCAATGTGGTCCCACCGCTTCGCAGAAGGGCTGAATCACAAAATTCCACGGTTAATTCTTGATATTCCAAGGGGCGGTTAATAAGACCGGTTGTCCCTTTTCGAATGCCAATCACTTGCCAACCATACGTTCCTATGGCGTGATAGGTAATAGCCCGAATAGCCGCGTTTAAGCCGGCGCAATCGCCCCCGCTTGTTAAGACACCAATACGCTTTGTCATACTTATAGCCAGTCCCCTATGAAACGATTACGGCGTTGCCCGTCGAGATTTTCGGTGCTCATTTACTTTTATGTAAACGCCGCTCCTTGGCTCTTGGTCGCCTTGTACTTGTTTCATATTAAACCAGCTATACCGCTTTCACACGTAAAATTTTATGGTGGGTTCATTAGCCGACCCGTAGGGTGTTCTTGTCATTGCGAAGGAGCAAGGCGACGGGACAATCCAAAAACTACCTGGATCGCCGCGCTCCCTCATATCGATTCTGGGGTCGTTCGCGATAACGGGATTACTTACCTAACCACATCAAAAGCGTCGTAACGGTTATAGCACGCCCTTGTTGCTTTTACGTTCAATGCGCCCATGTCGAAGTTTCTCTTGGACAATACAGCTTCAATGTCACCGTCAGTGATGGTTGAATCTTTGACGGTAGCAGCGGCCATAAAGCAGTGCGCCTTGTGTGAATTAAACAGCCCTTCGTCATAAACAGCTTTTCTGTTTGGGGAACTTAGGCTCTCATGCCTAAACGCAGCGTCTAGATATATTTTAGCAAGCTCTTCTAAGGCAGCATTCCCATCATCTTGAGCCAAGGCCAAAGCTCTCTGGCCACTGAGACGTAGGGCAGGGATCATCACTTCCATCTCCGCCCTTGTAGCCTGACGGTGAAGGTCGATTCCGATGCGTCCACCCGTGGCCAATGTGTCTGCCATCATGGCGTCAATGGCCTGTAATACTTCATCAGAGTCTGGCTTTGCTGTCGTTAAAACATCATGGCACTGACTAACCAATTTAACAGCAGCAGACAGATCATCTGCGCCCCTTTCTCTGGCTTGAAGAATCCAGCTATTATCAGCATGACCGTCAAGGGGGTTGTGGGCACGGAAGCTGACGACCAGGTCGAACAAGTCCCCATATTGATCAGCCTTTAGTTGTTTTTTCACAAACGTATAATCAGGATGTGTCTGGTTAAAGACGTTATAGCTGCCTGTGACCCATGAAACCAATCGTTCCTCACGGCTGCCTGGAGCTAAAACTGTTTTCGGATTGCCTAACCAACCAAGGAAGTTGGTGACAAGGGCGTCATCTTGTTGTTTGGCTATTTTCAGTTGTTGGAGTTGTTTGCGCGCTTTGTGTATTCTATAGGCCCCTTGGATAACTGGCGTACTTTTATTCACTCTGACTGTTCGTGCTGCGTCTTCTTGGCGTGCCGCTTCTCTAAGGGCTGCCTGATGGGCGCTCTCAAGACCTTCTATATTACTTGATGAATTTTGTATGCTTTCTGCAGGAGGCGATCCCTTTTTTCGAAAGTTTGGAATCAAGTTCCAGACTGCGCCTACTACTGCACGCGGGCCTGTATAAAGGACTCCTTTGCCGACGGCACCCACTGTGGAAACAGTACTAGAAATACCGCTACCTACTCCGGATGCTAGCCATTTACCATTAGTCCACGTTGAGGCCAGCAGATTACTTTGTGCTTTGAATTCGCCATATAATTTCAACGAACCATTGGGATGATTTCTTAAACTGAATTCAAGAAAAAGGGGATAGTTGATGTAAGTATCTGCGTACTCCTTCCAATCATAAGGAAGAATCATCGCCCGAGGTTGGGCCTTTTGGATTGTTCCATGAGTGCCAACCTTTAGGGGTGACTGAGATACAGGACGACTTATTCCAGTCGCAGTATCTGTAATCGTTATATCCGATGTAAAATAATAAGTTTTCTGTGAAAAATGAGGGGATAAGGGCGCCTCCACAGGAAAACCTGCCTGCGAAGTATCTGCGCTATAGTCAAGATTCAACCGTGTGCTATTGGCAATAGCAGGGACAATTCCTTTTGGATTCCAAATCTGCGTTTCAATATCTACTTCAATTTTTGCCGCAGGGGCACCAAAAGTTGTATTTGCAAACACTGTTCAAACAAAGTAATGGAACCACTCACTCGATATTGCGCTGGACTGCTGCTGCCCGGATAAAAGGTAAGTGCGACATTTTGAACATCACCAAGAATCTTTGCCATAATGCGTGGGTTTGGTTGAATTAATATTTTTACAGAATCGTCCGCTGCCGTGACAGGAGGGGAAGGATCAAAATTAATTCTACTTTGGTTACTATAAAGGAATTTAGCAGCATCTTCTGCTCGCTGTGCAGCTTGCTGTTGTGCGAGCTCTCTCCGACGGCCTGATTCAATGGCTGCTTGTTTTATTTTCTCTCTTACTTCCTGTGCTTCTCTTTCTTTGGCCTTTCTGTCTTGGGACGCTTGGTCCATTCCGAAAATAGTCAACAATGAAGATCTTGTAGATTCGGGAGAAGGCTGAGGAGGCTGAGGATTAGAAGAAGTCCTTCCAAACCAACCTGACGAACTTGGGGTAGGTGCAGGTTGCGGGGGTCTTTCAGACTTTTTGGTTTCTACTCTTTCAGACTTTTTTTTCTTAGCGTCCGCTTCGGCTTGTTGTTCTTGAGCCCTTCTGGCAACATCTTCCTTTGTCCTGCGTTCTTGTGCTAAACGTTCTTGTTCAGCTTTCGCTCTTTCTTCTTCTGCTTTTTTCGTCTTTTCTTCCTGTTCTTGAGCCCTTCTGGCAACATCTTCCTTTTCTTTTGCCCTGCGTTCTTGTTCAGCTTTCGCTCTTTCTTCTTCTGCTTTTGCTCTGAGTGGAGCTAGAGAGTCCCGAGTATTGCTAGTTGCATTGGTGCTTGTATGCATGCCTAATACAAACATTGACAGTATGACAGCCGTTGAGATCTTAGAAAGTGCTCTTAAATGCATTTATTTGCGCGTTTTTACAGAAAATATACTTACTATCTAATCATATATAAAATTTCTTTCAATAGATTTTTCGCTTTTTTGGCAATATCCCTCGCAGATGACGATTTGTCAGTGGCCGTCTTTATCAAAGGACTTCTTCTATGCCTACCCCAGCCCTTGCCTTCAAATGCGCGATGTTACTTCTAACGTAGCCAGCGTCAATTTTCTCATTAAATTCATGGGTTGCCTTTCGGTGACCATTAACACAGGCTGCAATGACTTTGGCGGCTTCATCCCCCAACGCGTCAGCCCACTGATCCTTAAGGTGTACTTCACCTGTATAATTTGCGGCCATAATGAAGGCCAAGGTTTGGTGTTCAATTAATTTCCCCATATCTTCTGCGCGTACAGCTGGTGATGGTCGGAACAAACGATTGGCTAACTGTCTTAGTATTTCATCAGGGTTGTGGGATGTTCCAGAAACCTCTTGCCCTATGTTTTTTAAACCAGCAAGCATAATGCGTAATTCTTCGCCACTAGCAGATCGCGTGAAATCAATGCCCCATGCACCACCCGTTGATAAAATGGATGATCGCGAGGCGTTAATGTCTTTTCTTGCTTCAGGTGCAGATGTATCAAGGATCTGCAATTCTTGTAAGTTTCTAAGGGCCGGGTTAGAGGAAACAGTTCCCGGTGTTTTTAGCTGATCGATTTGGTCAAAAGAAGCAGTCCAGAGTCTGCGTGTTTCTATGAAATCAGCATGCGTATGGGTGAAATGGTCGACAAGACTATCATCATCCCCTAAACAGAAAACGGTTTGAACAATTCCATAACGCCCTTTGTTAAGTGAGGATTCTTCTTCTACTCTGCTAGGGCCAGCACCTGAACCGTTTAACAGTAACGGCCTCTGGCTACTGTCATCAGTAAGTCTTGCCACACCTCCTTCTGCTGTCAACAAATTAACAGCAAGTGAGGTCGCCTCTGATACCACTGCATGCGTTGCTCCAATTCCTGCCGTTAACAGAAGGGGGGCTAAATGCCAGTCTTCTGACCTGGATGTCAATTCCCAGACACCATTTGACTTTTGCCTAACGTCAAACTGAATTCCATACTGCCAATATAAAGACCGGGGAATTAGACGCGCCTTAAACAGACCAAAATTCAACTGTCTGTTATAAAATGCATCGTGTGGACATGCCGCACACCCTGACCTGTCAAGGTCATTAACGGTAAAGCCATTAGATTGATCAATCTTTATGCCTTTTGCCATATCTTGGATAACGTCCCACGTTTCACCAGTAGTGAGGTTTTTAACTTTAAGACCGTGAACCATGAAAAAAAGAGGATTATCCTTAAACGGAAAACCATTCCAAAGAGCAGTTTTTTGATAAGCATGTATTTTCTTTTCATCCGAATATTCTTTAGTGCAGGGTTGGGGAATGCCATGTTCCTCTCCGTCTTTTGGTGTCCAATATCTCCCTTGCAGATCAACCTTGACAGTTCCTGCGTGTTTAGCGAACCTAAACTTAACGCCTGTGCCTTCACTTTCAGTCATTTTTTGTATCCACAATTCTCTATAAAGGTGGATTTCCCCCGTTAGACCATAAATATCACCGTTCTCAGTAGGAACTAAGCTCATACCAATGCCGTAAATGTCATGATTATAAAGACCCATTTTCGATGGATCAATTTGACAGGGATGAGATGGTTTTACGGAAACAACCGCAGACGGAGATCCAACAGCAGCCTGACCGATTGCAAGTTTCTCGAGTTTTGGCGGTGCAACAGGTTGTGGTGTAGCAGTAAGTGCGAGAGATTCCACATGGGTAAAATATCCAGGACTGTTGCCTTTTCCAAAAAGCCCTGAAGATGAGGCGGCAGGTGTATGTATGCCTGTGATAAGGATTAAGAGAATGACAAGATTTTGAAATCCATTGGGTATAGAAAGTGTTTTTAAAACCATTTTTTTACGCGTCTTTACAGTCAATGTACTGACTATCTAAGCACACATAAAGCTAAGTTCAAAGGCTTTACCATGCCACCCTTTCCAAGTGAAAAGGGGTGAGATTTTGGGGTTGGTACAAATCATAACGAATAGATATAGACTGTAACTCAACAGCTTATTACTTTCAAAGTTTACATGAAATTAAAGTTGTTGATAATATAGGCAATCCGACATACGTTAAACTTTGATTAAATCTATATGTGGTAAAAAAGCTTATGTTAAAGGCATATTTCTTAGTTTTTATATGGTTCTGTTCGGGCGTCTATGCTTCTGATTTTTCAAAGGCGGCCACATTCAAGCTGCAAGTGCAACACAGTGTAAATT
>CAIVFQ010000205.1 GCA_903905285.1 uncultured Alphaproteobacteria bacterium | reverse complement strand
TGCCGTTCGAGTATGCGGACAGGCGTGCTGGTGATCCTGCTGCTTTGGTTAGCAGCTATGATAAAGCGCAAGAGATTTTGGGATGGGAAGCAACCCGTTCTATTGAAGAAATCCTAACCGATGCTTGGAAATGGAGTGAAAAGGAAACAGTATGAATAAACGTTTAAACAATATTTTTTTAACTTGTCTGTTTTTGTCTGTACTTATAGGTTTTTACATAAGTCTGGTTGTTTATATAGATAATACCAATTTGTCTACTGGTAACGGTTTGTATAAGGCTATTGCTGTTTTGGGGTGGGAGAAAGGGACAAGTTTTGTCGTAGATAGTGGGGGCTTATTGTACGCTTTTGGCATGGGCATGGTGGCTAAGCTGATACCTGATTCATGGGTTACATTTTATGGAATCGTTACCGATTTCATTACGTATAGAAAATTGGCATGGATTCATAGCATTTTTGGTGCTTTAGCCAGTACTGTCGTTTTGGTTCTAGCCTATCAGGTAACTCGTGATCGCTTTTTATCAATCACTGTTGCTTTGCTTCATGCCGTTTCAGCCTTTATTTTCGTGAACAGCATCAACTCAGAAGATATTATCCTGGGGTATTTTTTCTTTTGCCTTAGCTTCTTGTTTTTCTACCAAGCAATAACTACCGATTTTAAACGCCTCTATTTTACCTTGGCGACCTTAAGTGTCCTAGGGGCCATGTTCTTACATTGGACATTATTTCCTCCAATCATTTGTACGTATGGGCTGGTGGGATTGTGGCTTTGTTTTAAAGACAAAAGATATATCAGGTTTTTTATTGAACAAATGCTTTTGTTTTTTGGTCTTATTAAAGTGTTTGTTCTTTTATCTAATTTCTTTTTTGCGGGTCATTTTAAATCTAAGCTTCGTTTTTTCGATATTCTATACCCTTCAAAAGCAGGCCCTAATTCGTGGTTGGGGTTCTGTTGGCATAAGTTTGAAAGCTTATACTTAGGGATAGGAAATTTTCTGGTAGGAGGACAAAACTTAGTCGATTTTTCAAGTGCCTCTGGTCAAAATATAGTTCGTACCGTTTTTTCTTGGGCTTTAACATTAATCTCCTTAAGTGTTTGTATTCATGTATTGAAGAAAAACCCTCTCCAAAAGTATAAAATCTTGGCGTCTATGGGATTGGGCATTTTTGTGTTTGGACAATTGCAAAATATGTACGGCCAACCTCAAGATCCCCAGTTTCAAATTCAACCGATGTTTATCATGACGGTCGGTTTGATTCTTTTGTCTTTAAACGAAAAATGGAGAACGGCTTTGAAAATAGCCTTACCTTTATTAATCATATCTGTCGGTGTTGATAACTTTATTTCCTTTAAAACTACACGGGGCGCTGATAGTCAAGTTGCACAAGGATTCAAAGAATTCAGATCTTTGTTTCCTAAAGAAGAAACAAAGATTGTTCATTTGGCTTACGAAGGTTGGTCACCCTGGCTGATGATTTTTGATTATCAATCTGATTGGAATATTTATTTGGCTGATGTAACGTGCTTGAATAAACCTTTTCATTCTACGCCCGGTATTTCAGTTCAAAAAGCTGCACAAGAAATTATGGCAGAGATAGATGCAGCTTTGGCCAGGGGAAAACGAGTGATTGCAACAACTCCTTGGGTTGATCCTGCATATATGAATGTTTTGCAGTCACAGAATTTGACAAAATCTCAGGTTGATGAACTTAAAGAAATACTGCTCCGTAATTATAAAGTTAAGAAAACGTACCAGCTGCTGTGGGGCCAGTTTGCCGAGATAGAAAGGAAATAGTGATTCGTGGATAAACCCAAATATTCTTTTGTTATCCCTATCTTTAATGAAGAAAAAGTATTGCATAAGCTATTCGAACGTCTAGAGGAAACCCTTGGTAAGTTGGATGGTTCAGCAGAAATTATACTGGTTGACGATGGCAGTTTCGATGGCAGCTATGGCTTGTTACAACAACAATTTAACAAAGATGATCGCTTTAAGGTTTTGAAATTTTCACGAAACTTTGGGCATCAAAACGCGGTTACGGCAGGGCTTGATCAGGCCCAAGGTGATGCCGTTATTATCATGGATGCTGATTTGCAAGATCCCCCTGAGGTTGTGTTTGACTTGATCAAACAATGGCAGGCTGGTTTTGATGTCGTGCACGCCGTGCGTCAAAGCCGACAAGGGGAAACCTGGTTTAAACTAGCCACGGCTAGTCTTTTTTATCGATTCCTTGAGAAAATCACTGAGACAAAAATTGTACGAAATGCGGGTGATTTTCGATTGATGGATCGTAAAGTTGTTAATGCTTTTTGCCAGTTGCGTGAACAGCATCGTTTTTTGCGTGGGCTATCTTGTTGGGTGGGGTTTAAGCAAGGGTGTGTGCTTTACGAACGTCATGCCCGTTTTGCTGGCGAGACGAAGTATCCGTTTAGGAAAATGTTAAAGTTAGCCGTGAATGCGATTACTTCTTTTTCAGATTGGCCTTTACGATTGTCTTTTTTAATTGGGTCGGTGATTTCGTTGCTATCGATGCTAACAATTACAGGAATTATCGTGGCCAAGATTTTTACAGATTTTTTTATTCCTGGTTGGACTTCCGTCGTTGTTATTCTTACTTTCTTTAATGGTGTTATCATGATGATGTTGGGTTTGATGGGCGTGTATATCGGGAAAATTTTCCAAGAAATCAAACGCCGCCCATTATATATTGTGGAAACAAAACACGGCCTATAGCATTTCTCTTCTTCGTTAATAGAACGTTGCTTTGTTGCTCACCTAGATTGACTAGGATTCGCTCCTTACATCTTCTATTAACGAATAATAAAACACTATAGAGTAATTTTTCCATCCCCCATTATCTCTCCAACGGTTTGTACTTTATCCTGTGGGGTTGGTCAGCACTGACCCCCAGGCGGCGATGGCGGTCGTCTTCGTACGACTGATAGTTACCTTCAAACCAAACAACTTGGCTGTCGCCTTCAAAGGCCAAAATATGGGTGGCAATACGGTCAAGGAACCATCGATCATGGCTGATGACAATTGCGCAACCGGCAAAATAAAGCAGGCCTTCTTCTAAAGATCGCAGAGTTTCCACGTCTAAATCGTTTGTTGGTTCATCCAACATTAAAACATTGGCGCCTGACTTTAAAATCTTGGCCAAATGCACCCGGTTTCGTTCACCACCCGATAGCTGTCCAACCTTTTTTTGTTGATCTGCCCCTTTAAAGTTAAACAACCCGCAATAGGCCCTGCTGGCCATGGTTCGTTTACCTAGCGCCACTTCATCTAAGCCATTAGATATTTCTTGCCACACTGTTTTGTTGGCATCTAGGGTGTCGCGCGATTGATCAACATACCCTAAAACGACTGTATCACCAATTTCCAGAGTGCCTGTGTCGGGTTGTTCTTGACCCGTCAGCATTCGGAAAAGGGTAGTCTTACCGGCTCCATTCGGGCCGATGACTCCGACAATTCCCCCGCGCGGTAGGCGGAAGTTAAGATCGTCAATTAACAGACGGTCTCCAAACCCCTTGGTTAGGTGGTGGGCTTCTATAACTTTGTCCCCTAACCGCTGACCTGGGGGAATATGAATGGCTCCATCACCTTGGCCGTGGTCATGGTCTTGATTCAATAAATCTTCATAGGCTTGAACGCGGGCTTTGCTTTTGCTTTGACGCGCCTTGGGTGATTGACGGATCCATTCCAGTTCTCTGGCCAATTGCTTTTGCCGTGAACTTTCTTGTTTTTGTTCTTGCAGCAGGCGTTTTTGTTTTTGTTCTAACCAGTTGGAATAATTGCCTTCATAAGGAATGCCTTGCCCACGATCAAGTTCTAAAATCCACCCCACAACGTTATCTAAGAAGTAACGATCATGGGTGATCAGCACCACTGTGCCAGAGTAATCTTTTAAGTACCGTTCTAACCAGGAAACTGATTCAGCGTCTAAGTGGTTGGTTGGCTCGTCCAACAATAACATGTCTGGTTTTTGCACCAATAATCGGCATAAAGCTACTCGTCGTTTTTCACCCCCAGAGAGGGCATCAACTTTAGCATCGGCCGGCGGACAACGCAGCGCATCCATTGCAATTTCAATTTTTCGGTCTAAGTCCCAGGCATCCAAGGAATCAATTTTCTCTTGCAGTTCCCCTTGCTCGGTAATAAGGGCATTCATTTCATCATCAGTCATGGGTTCAGAAAATTGCAGGTTGACGGCCTCGAACCGATCCATCAATTCTTTAATGTGCGACAGCCCAGCCATGATGTTGCCAAAGACATCTAAATTATCGTCAAGCTCTGGTTCTTGGCTTAAATAACCAACCTTAACGCCTTGTGCAGACCAGGCTTCCCCGTGATAGTCTTTATCAAGGCCCGCCATGATTTTTAAAAGGGTCGATTTGCCAGACCCATTCGGTCCGATAATGCCAATTTTGGCTCCGGGGAGAAAAGACAGAGACAAATCTTTAATGATATCCTTCCCGCCTGGATAAGATTTGGAAAGGCTTTTCATCACGTAAATATATTGGTAGGATGCCACTGTTACTTTTAACCTTATTTTTAAATTTGCCTCATCCTGCCTGATTCTAGGCTTTTTGGCAAATATTTGCTTTTTGAAACCTTATGACGAAAACTCGATTATCAAGTTCTGAACATGAGAAAATATGTGATGCCTTTAAAAAGGTTTTTGCGCCCAATGACCAGTTGTGGCTTTTTGGATCAAAAGTGGATTTGTCAGCAAAAGGGGGGGATATTGATTTGTATATTGAAACTGAATTCGATATTTCAAAAGTTGTAGAGCTTGAATTGCAGTTTTCAAAGGAGCTTTTCTTTAAGCTTGATGACCGTAAAGTTGACGTGGTTATCCGCTATAAAGATGCCCCTGAAACGTTAATTTACGACGTGGCAAAGAAAACAGGAGTGCGGTTTATATGACGACAACAAAATTAGTCCTTTTTAGTATCCTTGATGTCTGCAAAATTCATGAACAGCGGTTGCAAGTGGCCCTTGAGTATTTGAACCCTTTCTTTCCCTTGTCTGAAAGTAGGTTCTTGACCCTCAATAATAATGACCTGGGGCAGCTTGAAATACTAACCGGTCGGTTTGCTAAATTGCAGGACGTGATAGGTTCAAAAGTTTTCCCACTTTTAGTGGACTCTATGAGGGAAAATGTCAAAGGATCCTCCTTTATTGATCTGCTAGAACACCTGGAAAAAATAGAGCTTATTGAATCGGTTGAGTTTTGGCTTGAACTTCGAAAGGTTCGAAATTTTGTTTCCCACGAATATCCTGATAACCCAAAATTGATGGTGGATCACTTGAATAAAATTTACGAGGCGACTCTTAAGTTATTGAGCTATTGGCAGGGTCTTCATAGTCGCATTCAAACCATAAATCTTCCAGATTAAAAAGCATTTCATGACCCCTTCATTCCTCCCCCAAACTGGCCGTCAACTCGCCAAACGGCTTTTAACAGAACACGTCAAGCCTTACCGTTCTTTGTTTGCTTTGGCCTGTTTATTTATGATTGTTGCGGCGGCTGCGACAGCGGCTTTGCCGTATTTATTGCAACCTGTTTTTGACCGGGTTTTTACAGCCGTTGACAATCGGTTGCTTTTTATTTTTTGTGGGGCTGTTTTCTTATCTTTTTTTGTGAAGGGGTTAGCGTCCTACGGTGAATCGGTCGTTATGACCTATGTTGGGCAGAAAATTATTTCTGACATTCAAAAACGGGTTTTCAACCATCTGATGCAGGCTGATCTGGCTTTCTTTCATCGCGTTACCAGCGGCGAATTATTATCGCGTTTTACCAACGATGTGAACATTATGCGCAACGCCATTGCGAATGTGATTATTGGTTTGGGTAAAGATTCCTTCACCTTGATTTTTTTGATTGGGGTCATGTTTTATCGTGATTTTTCGCTGGCGTTGGCCACCTTTATTATTTTCCCGACAGCTGTGATTCCCATCGCCCGCATAGGGCGAAAAATGCGCAAAGTGACTGACCGCACACAAACAGAATTGGGGTCTTTTACCATGCAACTGACGCAGCTTTTTCAAGGCATGCGGGTGGTGAAGGCCTATGGCATGGAACAAACCGAGTCTAATCGGGCGGGAAATGCCATCGACAAAATTTTCAAGCTGATTTATAAAACGGCCAGAGTCCGATCAGCATCCCACCCTGTTGTGGAAACATTGGGAGGTCTGGCAATTATCGTGGTGATCGCCTATGGCGGGTGGCAGGTGATGCACCATAACCGGACAACTGGGGAGTTTATTTCTTTCATAGGGGCGATGTTGCTGATTTATGAACCCTTAAAACGCCTGAGCAATTTAAATTCAAACTTGCAAGAAGGATTGGCGGGAGCTGCGCGGGTATTTGAGATTATTGACACACCGTCTACCATTACGGATCCTGTGCATCCTCATCCTCTTGGTCGTGCACAAGGGCGTGTGGTGTTTGACCAGGTTGGCTTTGGCTATACACTGTTTAAGAAAGCTTTAGAGGGGTTAAGCTTTGCCGTTGAACCGGGAAAAACAATTGCTTTTGTGGGGCCAAGTGGGGCAGGGAAGTCGACGATTGTCAACCTGATGCCTCGGTTTTATGACATCACAGAGGGTCAAATTTTAATCGATGGCCATGATGTGCGTTCCCTTACTTTACAGGATTTGCGTCGTCAGATTGCGTTGGTCAGTCAAGAGATTTGTTTGTTTGATTTAACGATTGCGGACAACATTGCCTATGGCAATCCTGATGCTTCTTTAGAGGATATTCATAAGGCTGCTAAAGCCGCGGCGGCTTCGGAGTTTATTGAAAAATTGCCAGATGGGTACAATACGTTTGTGGGTGAAAATGGTGTTAGGTTGTCTGGCGGTCAGCGCCAGCGTATTGCCATTGCACGGGCCATGTTAAAAGATGCGCCCATCTTGTTGTTGGACGAGGCCACGTCGGCTCTTGATACGGATTCTGAACGTCAGGTTCAAACCGCCTTGAAAACACTGATGAAGGGGCGGACAACTTTGACAGTTGCCCACCGTTTGTCAACCGTGGTTGATGTTGATCATATATATGTGTTAGACGATGGTCGCATTCAAGAACAAGGCAATCACGCCCAACTGTTGGCTTTAGACGGGATTTACGCCCGCCTGTGGCAGGCGCAGTCGGTTGCGGTCGTGCCCCTATAGAAAGTAACGCCCTGCTAAAGCAGATATACACAAGGCAACCATACTACCTGTATAGGGTCGTATTGTTTTCCACGTTAAGTTGAGAAGGCTGTCTTGCCTTTGGGCCCTTTCGGCACGAACTGGCACTTCAGGAAAGTGACGGCCAAAATTTGGAATTTTGAATTTAGTTGCAACTTCCATTATGCCCTCTGAGCTAAATCCATATTTTTGCATTAATGCGGGAAGATCAAATTCCTCGAGTCCTAATTCAAACTTGGCAAGACCTAAAAAGACCAGAGTGTATACCTTATTTTTTAACTGCTCTTGTTCTTCTCCTGTGGAACACCAGCATACTGGATGTTCATACCTGAGTTTTTGTTTGTGCGCATCCCAGAAAAGGAGTTCAGCTGGAACGGTGCGTAGAGATAACTCTAGAACTCCATTAAGAAGCCGAGGTGGTCGTGTATGGTAGGTAGAAACTAATGGAATATGGTGGGTAGCATCAACTAATCGAACGAGCTCATCTACAGTGACTCTAAATGCTTTTGCTTCTTGTTTAGAAGGGCGCGGATTGGGTTTGGGTGCATCGCTCATCTGCGTCATTTCATGCCATCCCGCCTCAACGCAGTTACAGACGTCGAGGACTCCACAACCGCGTAAATCGCGACTTGGTGGCAGAGTCGGGGGTTGTAGAAACTCAGAGTGTTCCTCAGACGACATTCCCGGACAAATAGCTATAAGGGTTAGTAATAGGGTCAGAAAAAACTTTTTCATAAACTTTCCTTTCAAAATTAATTACATGCATTTTCATTGCGTTTTTTAGTTTACCGTATAGACATTTTCGCAATAAAAATTGTTTGCGCCTTTAAAAAAGGAAAGTCAATAATTTTTTTCAAGGAATGAAAGAAAGGGTCTGTGAGCACGAACAGAACCTTGGTGTCTTGCCGGATTTCAAGGGGCAGGCGGGATTTACACCCGCTTGCGGTAGGGTTCAATCTTTGGTACTAGGAGAAGGGACAGAATCTAGAGTAGAGGCTTCTTTTTCTGAAAAATGACGGCCAAAGTCCGTAATGCCATAGCTAACGGCATTTGCAATCAGTGTCTTTTGCTCAAATTTATATTTTGTTGCTAAGCTATTAATATCAGCCTTTTCAAGCTCCAGTTCAATTTTGGCCGCTGCCAAAAAATGGAAAATTTCTTCTGTTCTTTCCAGCTCTGCAACGTAATAGGAACTTTTTTCACGTGTTTCGGATATTTTTAGAATGTGCAAAAAGAAGTCCTCCATAGGAACTTTTGCCAACAAAGCCTTCATGCTAGGTCTTTCTTTAAGCTGTTCAAAGACTGTATTTTTTGTAGAAAAAGATATTACAAATTGTTCCAGCGGTATAGCAGTTAACGAATAATTTAATCATAAAACATGTTCCCTAAATAGGGCTTCAATAGGGCTTCAATACTGCCTCCTACGCGTCTCCTAATGGCTTTTGCCTGAGACCATTTTTTCTCAATTGGGTTGAGATCTGGCGAATAGGGCGGCAAATAAAGCAAAGTGTGTCCTGA
>CAIVFQ010000204.1 GCA_903905285.1 uncultured Alphaproteobacteria bacterium | reverse complement strand
TTGGGACTTTTGACGATTTTTGTGTATCTTAGGCTCATGAGGGAACTACCTTGGTCGGTTTTCCCTCAAAACTCTCACTATTTTACCTAAAATGCAACTTACGCAGCAGGTCTAATAACAAAAAAAGAAAACAGACAGCGCAGGTGCTCATCGTCACGCTTGAAGGCATGAACAACATTTCTTAGTCGACATTGTCTAAATTACAGAAATGAGACACCGTCCGACCTTTTGAACTTATAGGAAAAGGGATCTTCTCTCATTTACAGACTCAAAGCCTCGACAGACGCACAGATTCACCTTTCCCCCCTCAAAAACCCAAGATTATAGGTTTCAAGGTTATTTGCAAGATACAAGCAGATGCTATAACTCTACAAAACACCCATCTCTTCCTATCTGAACCTTCTCTCGAAGCTGTATCATTACTCATTCAAAGAAATTGGGGAAAACGATGAAGAAAACACACGCCTTGAGAGTGAATGCGACTTGATTCCAAGGCAATTGTATCGTCAAGCTTGAAGGCTGACCAAAATCTAAGATATAAACGCTTGGGAATACGTTACAGTAAAAAGCCTGTTTGGTGTTTTCTGATCAACTCAGACCTCAAGGAGTATAGGATCTTTACACGACTTTATAGAAAATCCGACTCAACAGTTTTTCTTTGAACAAGAGACAAAGAAAAACAAAAAGCGTAAGCTACTCAAAACTTTGTTTGATGATTTATGATGGATTTACCTTCTCCCCACGTTGAAAGCCTTACGGGTTTGATCGAGAGAGTAACCTTTCACAGCGCTGAAACTGGCTTTGGGGTTTTAAAGGTACAGGTTAAGGGGAAGAAAGATTTAGTGACGCTGGTTGGACATGCTCCAACCATTACAGCGGGGGAGTTTGTTCAAGCCTGTGGTTATTGGCTTCATGATCGTCAACATGGCTTGCAATTTAAAGCCGAGTCTCTGACCGTAACGGCACCCAATACATTAGAAGGTATGCAGAAATACTTAGGATCGGGGTTGATCAAAGGCATCGGCCCTGTCTATGCCAAAAAGCTTCTGAGTGCTTTTAAAGAAGACGTGTTCCAGGTTATTGAGGAACACCCTCAACGCTTGCAACAAATCTCAGGTATTGGTCCCGCAAGAGCCCAGCAAATTATCAAAGGCTGGGCTGATCAAAAAGTGATCCGCGATATTATGCTGTTTTTGCATAGCCATGGGATCAGTACCACACGATCCGTTAGAATCTATAAGACCTATGGGGCAGAAGCAATCCGCGTGTTATCAGAAAACCCCTATCAATTGGCTAAAGACATTCGGGGAATTGGCTTTGTTAGTGCTGATCAAATTGCCAGAAACCTCGGCATTGAAAAGACGTCTTTGCTAAGAGCCCGTGCTGGCCTGTCATATGCCTTAACCACGGCTATGGAAAATGGTCACTGTGGGTTACCAAAAGACCAACTGATGACCCTATCTGAAAAGCTGTTAGAAATCCCCTTCGAATTGATTGACCAGGCTTTAAAATTGGAACGCGTTCAAGGAGAAATCGTCGAAGAAATGGTAGAGGATCAACAGTGTATCTTTCTTAAAGGCCTTTTCCTCGCCGAACAGAATACTGCCAACCGCTTGTTAAAGCTCAAACAAGGTCCCCTCCCCTGGCACTCTATCAACGCTTCTTTAGCCATTCAATGGGTTGAAGAAACAGCAAACATCGTCCTTTCATCCACCCAAAAACAAGCTATTGAAAAAGCGCTTACCTCTAAAGTTCTGATTATTACCGGCGGTCCAGGCGTGGGTAAGACCACCTTAATCAATGCCATTCTCAAAATTCTGGCAAGCAAACAAATACGTATTGCCCTGACTGCGCCGACAGGCAGAGCAGCTAAAAGACTGAGTGAGGCAACAGGATGTGAGGCTAAAACCCTCCACCGCCTTTTAGAGACAGATCCCCTTAAAGGGGGATTCAAAAGGAATGAACATTTCCCCTTAGACTATAATTTGGTGGTGGTGGACGAAATGTCTATGGTTGATGTGCCCTTAATGAACGCACTGGTTAAAGCCCTTCCCCTATCTTGTTCCCTGTTCCTCGTTGGGGATGCGGATCAATTACCTTCTGTTGGACCTGGACAGGTTTTGGTTGATCTGATTCGGTCTCAGGCTTTACCGGTGATTCACCTTACCGAGATCTTTAGACAAGCCCAACACAGTCGCATCATAACCACAGCTCATGCCATCAACCAAGGACGGATGCCTGATCTTACGATTTCCAGCCTCGATAGCGATTTTTACTTTCTTGAAACCGATGAACCTGAATTGGTCTTAGATAAAATACTCAAGCTGTTCACCCAACGCATCCCCCAACGGTTTAATCTTGATCCCTTCTTAGACGTCCAAGTCCTGTGCCCCATGAGTCGCGGCCTGGTGGGGGCCCGTAACATGAATGTGGAATTGCAAAGAGTTCTCAATCCTCCCTCTGAGACCAGCATCAACCGGTTTGGTTGGTCTTACAGTGTTGGTGACAAAGTCATGCAAATTCAAAACAATTATGACAAAGAAGTCTACAATGGGGATATCGGCTTTATCCAGTTGGTCAACCCAGAAGACTCTCAATTAATAATCAGCTTTGATAACCGTCCGATAACCTACGATTTTGATGAGCTGGATGAAATTGTCCTGGCTTATGCCACAACCATCCATAAATCTCAGGGATCAGAGTACCCTGCCGTAGTCATTCCGTTAATGATGCAACACTATACGATGTTGCAAAAGAACCTCGTCTACACCGCCATAACCCGAGGAAAGAAATTGGTTGTCTTAGTGGGACAAAAGAAAGCTCTGGTGATAGCAGTAAAAAACAAAAACAGCACAAAGCGCTGGTCCACTCTGTTTAAACGGTTAACAGCTTAGGGGCATGATTGGTAGGGTAGCCATCTTTTGGCAATACAGTAGGGTTAATCCCAACATATTACTCTTTCAAAAGAAAAATTAAATAAATGTACTTCAATGTTATTTATTTTTAACGAAACTGAGACCCATCATGAGCATTTCTACGTTGCTGCACCAGTCATTAACAGGACGAAGATGTTCTACCCTCCTTCCATGTCTACCAGCCGCCCCTTTCACCTCACGTAGCAGCGGTAGGAATTTTCCCGCAAAACCGTTCACTTACCAGCGGTTCTCTATACCCCGTTCAATACTTAAGGATGAGTTAAAACCTTGCAACATCAACTCAGTGGTTTTTACCATTCACACAACAACGCCACAATTAACAGAACCTGTGGATAAGATGCCAAAAAGAAGGGGGATAGACCACCATCAAAACAAGCCCTGCCTTCATTGCAAACCATTTGCCTAAGAAATAATCACCCTATAAACAGAAGCTTATTGAGGTAACAAAAACCAAGATAAAAGCAATCTGCCCCCTCCCTTAACTGATTAGAGATAAAACGGTAATTCTCCCCTTATCCATCCACTGTCCCGTTAAATCCTCAAGCTTATTCAGGTAATGAGTTTGGATATAGTCTCTTATGAAAGAACTGTTGGCTTTCAGCTCAAGGTCCCCTCCCCTTTTGGGTTATGGTCAATTCTTCAAACCAAGATTGATACGTCTGCTCCCCGAAAGTTGTGAGGATAGATTTTCTAGACTGTTTAACGGTTTCAGAGTCATCACACCTGGCTTCGATAGGCTTTGTTCGGGAGAGGTGGTAATTTTGCACAATGCTTATAAATATCCTAATATGAATTCAGTCATTCGCAATCCACAAAAACGCTAGATGCCATATAAACTCAAACTAAAATCACCTAGGGTTAATCCAAAGAGCAAACCAACTTATAAAGTAACGAACTGGCCAGACTACAATAAAAGCCTTAGAAAACGAGGAGCTCTTAGCCTTTATTTTCCTCAGGGCGACTTGGAGTCCCAACTTTTCAATAAGGCACCCTATATCCAAGGCGTTTCTGGTCAACAAGTAACTTACAACAACGCTTACATTGAGATTGTCTATACATTTTACCGTTTGTTTGGCTGGAGAATGCGCCAAATAGCCGGTTACTTTGAGAATTTATGGAAAACGAAAAAGCTTAAGATTCCGACACCAAGCTTTGGTCATTTAAGTGATTTGTTTGCTGCCCTTCCTGTTAGAACCAAGCAGTATTGTGACAAGTTGGTTAAGCGTCTTCAGCAGGGTGAAGCTATTTCCCTAATCCTTGATAGCAGTGGCATGCATTTTGATAAGGCTAACCACTGGTATGAGGAAAAGTATGGCAAAGTTTGTAAAAACAAACCTTGGCGTAAGCTTCATTTGGCCATAGATTCGGAGATGAATGTACACACCATTGATATAACGACGTATGAATCTTCAGACATTAAAGAGATGGCCAACCTTATCCCTAATGAACAGTCACCTATCAACGTAGAAAGTGTTATGGCCGACGGCGCTTATTACAGCATTGAAGGTGTTGAAAAACTTCAAGAACGAGGGATAACTCCCGTCATTCCTCCACCTTCTAATGCCGTGGTTCATGGCGCCGATAACACCAAATGGAATGACAAAATTGTCCAATATATTAAAGACAAGGGGACGGTTTATGCTTTTCACAAAAAATATGGTTATGGCAAACGATCCTTGGTTGAAGCTCAAATTTCAAGGATTAAAAGATGTATAGGCACAAACCTCTTAACGCAAAAAATTGAATCCCAAAAAAGGGAGGGTATTATTATCGGAAACATCATTAATCAGTGGAATGCATTCGGCAAGTGCATCACCATCAAAATAGGATAGTTGCCCCTAAATTAGAGAGGGGATACCCTCCCGAACAAAGCCCTTACAACGGCATCCTATTTCCAATACAACCTCTATCCGAGAAAAAACAAACTTGTCACAATCGACGGTGATTCGTAGTCTATCAGCACTCCAATCACTTGGTATTGTCAAAGAAATTACTGGAAAAGGGCGACACAAAATATTCGTTTATAGTGATTATCTGGGTATCTTAAGCAAAGGTACGGAGGAGCCGTTTTTGTAAATAAATTTCTTAAAATTTTACGATGCGTAGGCACTTGATCTCCCCTACCCTCTTCTATACCTGAGTAAGAGTAGACATGAAGGTCGTCAAAACACATGGCATAATTAAATTATTTTTAAGTGTTATCCATAATTTTCTTAATCGCGGTCTCTAGAGCCTGAGTCATATTAAAACCCTTTTGTATACACCATAGCTGAAAGTTTTTTTTTAAATCTTTTGGAATATTCAAACTCAGCCTTTCATATTTTATGACTTTTTTTTGTGGTTGCTCTATTTCCACATTAGATACAGTTGACGATTGGCTAGCAACGATAGCTTCTGGTTCTATATTTACTAGATCAGCCGTAAGAGTAAACTTTGGCTTAGCCATGATTTAATTCCTCTATGTGGTTAATTTCTTCTTATTTGATTTTTGTTCTTCAAATAATCTTGCTTTTACAAAATCCCACACTTGCTGAATCTCCCCCTCAGCCTGTTTATCAAGTAAACACGCGGAACTTCCAAGACCCATTGCAGTAGCATATGCTGTTCTATTAGAAACTACTGCTGGAGCCACTGTTCCAAACTGCGACAGTACTGACGCAGCTTGTAGAGTCGCTTTTGCTCTCACTATCCCTTGCGTAATTATAAACACAAATGCCTTATTACTCTCCTCCACCATGCTTATCGTTCTTCCTATCGCTGAAAGATCAGGAGCAGTAGGTTTGGAGGGGATTATAACCAGATCAGCAACTTTAATTCCTGAGATAGCATTTTGGCTAGCATCGCCGGGGGTGTCTATTATGCATAAATCAAAAGACTTTTCACGTAAAGTTTCTATTGATTTTGGTAAGTCATTAGCATTTGTGTCTATTAAATAGGGATTTTCTTCATCTCTTTTCCCCCACCACATTTCTAGTGTCTTCTGAGGATCCATATCTATTAAAATTGTTTTAAGTCCACTTCTTACTGCTTCTGAAGCCAAATGGGCCGCACAAGTAGACTTCCCTGCCCCACCTTTTCTGTTTGCTACAGTTAATACTTTCATATGTTCTAATGCCTTGATTATTAATCTCATTACCCGAACGGTATCATACTCCAATCAACAAATCAATATATCATGATATGTTGATTTGTTGGTTTGTTGGTTTGTTGATGTTTTGTGCTTGCAGCACTGTTTGGCTACTGAGCCTAAAAAGACTCTTAATCTTAATCGAATTTCAAACGTCATGATTTACACACATCAACATATAATGATATGTGTAAATACTGATATCAACATAAAAAACTTAAGACAATTAGATTTAACCTGCTAATTTTTTTCTCCAGGCAAATGTTGATGATTGCTATCTTGTTTATATAATAATTCAACAAACACAAACTCTTTTTCATGATATGCACATATACTGATATCAACATTTACACATATCATCATATTTGATTAATATGCACCCCATAGTCTCAGCTTCCACCAAGCAAAAAGACAAACTCATTACTTCCAAATAATTCAAGGGCTGAACACTCCCCTATAACAAAGAGTTTACTAAAAATCTTACGTGTTGGTCACTAAAGAGCAGAAGAAATTCTAATTGCAATTAAATTGACGTCAATCAAATGATTGCCAAACAGATCTAGCCATACAGAGCAGCCACATTTATTTTTCAGGAAGGAAAATTACACCACCAAACCATTATCAACATATAATGATATGTTGATATCAACAACAAAAAGCCCAGAGTACATTCTCTCTAAAAAGGCTCAGAATCGTTTATATGCAAACGTTTGAACAATAACTAAATTTACAAAAATTATATTTATTACAACGCACTGTTGATATCAACATATACTCATATGTTGATAAAAACAAAAAAACAATTCGTTTCTTTTTGATCCGCTTTGTGGCACATATTGACACCCCAACTAACACATGTTGACACACAACGACAACTCGGTTTATATTTAATCAGAATTGACAAAAAATTTATATCAAATGAGCACTCCTTCAACCCGCATTAACTTAACAGTTCCCCTAGACCTAGCTATCCAAATTGAAAGAGATAGTGATAAGAGAGGAATTGGAAAGGTTCAATTTATTAAAGAAGCTATTTATGAAAAACTAAAACGGGGAGAAACGAAAGAGGAGAGGAATGAATACGAACAATTAAGGGAGGAAGTTATTGAGATAAAGAGAATCTTAATGATCCTGTTGGAAGTATACAACACAAAACAATAAAAACCCCCCTGCGCTAACAGGGGTTTTTTTATTCAGCTTTCACATGTGAATGCATGACTTATCACGCAGATTCTACCTTATTTATAAGGAGAATGTCAATGTTTTCACATGTATAGGCTAGAAAATTTGTTCAAATTGGAGAGACCTATGCAATGCAAAAACAATAAGCGTTTGTTGGCAAATGGAGAAATTTGTTTAATAACACAACCTGAAATTGCCATAACAATCGGGAGATCAGAGGCAATTTTTTTACAACAATTACATTACTGGCTCACGACAGATAATGATATTGGTCATGTTTTTGATGGCCAAAAATGGATTTATAACTCTTATAAATCTTGGGCAAAAAATATTAGAATCTTTTCAGAATCCACCATCCGCCGGGCTGTCAGCAAGCTCGAGAGAATGGGTATTATTCTTACCAAAAACATGAATAAGAAAAAATCAGACCACACTAAAT
Organism: uncultured Alphaproteobacteria bacterium; assembly: GCA_903905285.1. GTDB lineage: Bacteria > Pseudomonadota > Alphaproteobacteria > Paracaedibacterales > CAIULA01 > Finniella. The sequence continues at coordinate 2,987 of CAIVFQ010000204.1, read as the reverse complement.
GGTACACAATTAACTACACTGGATTAAAAGAATTAATTCCAACTTTATCAAATGAAAAACCGTTAGGGCAAAACGTGCGCTTACTCAAAATGAACAGCCCATATGTTCAAAATGAACAAATCATTAATAAGGAAACAGAAATTACTTCAGAAACTAAACCCTTATCTACTGAGGGCGGGGCGGGTATTGGAGAATCATTCAAGATCCAACAAGTCCACGTTGTCGAAGAAGAGAGTTTATTAATCGATAAAAATTCAGGGAACAAAAGTAACCTGGCCTTAGAACTATTGGAGATTTGGAATCAAACAGTAAGAAGGGGACAAGGGCAGGGGGAAAGTCTGCTTCAGCTGACCAAGAAAAGGGCTCAATATCTGGTTGCCGCCTTCAAATATCACTTTGAGTCCAATCAGCTGAAGTGGAAGCACTTTTGCCAGCAGGTTACCAACAGTGATTTCCTGATGGGGAAAGTGAAACCAACCTTCAAAGCTAGTTTAGACTGGGTTCTGAAGTTTGATGTTATTCAACGCATTCTGGAAGGGGACTTTGGGGTGAAAGAAAGTTCTTTTGCCGAAGATGGGAACTCTCAGTTGGATGCAGAAACCCTTCACAAACATATCGAAGCCAGGTGTGATGATTCTGAAACCATTAAACAGTTTAGAAAATCTATCCTCAAGACATTTGGGGAACAGACGTATCAATCTTGGTTTGCAGAATTGACCATAACCCAAAAGGGCAGGGGAGGGGATCTTGAGCTGAAAGCCAACAGTTCTTTCATAAGAGACTATATCCAAACCCATTACCTGAATAAGCTTGAGGCTTTAATGGGGCAGGTTATGTACATTTTTTGTGTATAAGTCTGTGGATAAAGTCGTTCTGAGTGAGGGGTTTAAAGGTTAACGAAGGGAGGAAGAGTGGTGCCTAAAAATGAAGCATCCTTCTTCAGCAAACCAACTCTCAAACAACTCCAAAAAGAACAACAGTTTAGAGGGGGAGGGAGCACTGAGGCACAGGTGACGTTTGAGTCCGTCTGTGCCGAATTGGTTCTTCCTCTGGATCGTGTAGTCCCTCATTTTTGATAGGGATAGGTGAAAGTTTGCGAATAATTCTTATCATCCCCTTTAGATGAATACCGTATAAGGAGCCTAGGCCAGTGAAATCAACCGTATTTATTCGGGTTTGATGGTTAGAAAAAAGCCTCTCATATAGGTTATGGAATAACGAATGAACTGTCTTTTATTAACAGGGTCAAGAGGTCTGATTGGGAATTCTTTAGCAGAGTATTTATACCAGCAAGCGATTCCTTTTAAACCTTTCGATCTGCGGTTTCCTCTCGGTCACCCGGGAGAGGGGGATGTTCTCGATAAAGTTGCCGTTAAAAAAGCTATGGAAGGATGTACCGGTGTCATCCATCTTGCTGGTACTTCCCGCGTTATCTTGGGCCAAAAAGATCCTGCTTTATGCTTGGCTCATAATGTTGAAGGGACAACCAATATCATAGAAGCCGTCTTGGAGAGCCCTTATAAACCATGGATTATCTACGCAAGCAGTCGGGAAGTTTATGGACAGCAAGAAACCCTTCCTGTTTGTGAGGATGCTGTTTTAAACCCGATGAATGTTTATGCCCATTCAAAAGTTGCCGCTGAAAAGAAAGTGTTAGAGGCTCGACAATCTGGGATATCAACAGCGATAGTGCGCTTCTCTAATGTTTTTGGTGGTCCCTTTGATTACCCAGATCGCGTTATCCCTGCTTTTTGCAGAGCTGCCTTGTCAGGAGAACCACTACGGGTGGAGGGAGCGCGTCATCTCTTTGATTTTACTTTTGTTGATGATGTTGTTAGAGGCATCGCCAAAGTTATCGATATTCTTATAACGAAGCCACAAAATCTTCCCCCTATCCATTTTACTACGGGCAGGGGCATTTCTTTAAGTGAGGCGGCCCATATTATTGTCAGAATGGCGAAGAGTTCTTCTCGGATAAAGGAAGCTGCTCCCCGCTCATTTGATGTGAGTCGGTTTTATGGTGATCCTTCTCGTGCAAAAAACCTCTTAGACTGGTCCTCTTCTTTTTCTTTTGAAGAAGCCATTGGCAAGTTTTTGATAGACTTAAAAGAGCACTTACGGGAGGGGCCCTTGACTCTTAAAAGAGTTGCTTCATGAAAATCATGAAGATCATCCATGGGTATCCGCCTGCCTACAATGCTGGATCAGAAGTTTATACCCAAACGCTTTGTCATGAGCTTGCCTCTTCCCATGAAGTCCATGTTTTTACACGAGAAGAAAACCCTTTTTTACCGGACTATAGCTTACGCTCTGAACAAGATATTTCTAAACCAACAATCACCAAGCACATCATTAATCTGCCGCTTTTGCGCCAAAGATACCGCTATAGACATGGGCAGATGGATCATACTTTTGAGGGGCTTTTACAAACCATCAATCCCGATATTATCCATGTTGGACATCTCAATCATCTCTCAACGTCTTTGGTAGAAATAGCAAAAAATTACTCTATTCCTATCGTATTCACCTTGCATGATGGCACCGTCAAGTTAACCCATAGAGATTAAAAACGTGGTAGAGGATGTTGATTTTAGACAGCAAGAAGCTGAGTTGCTGCCTCCAACCAAATGGCTTTGGCAGCGAAAAAGATCACTCGTCTTTCAGGAGCTTTTTTTGTGTACCGACCAACTTCTACAGAAAAAAGATTGCGTACTTTTCCCATCAGTGAAATTAATGATTGTGTCCCCGCTGGAGATTTGAATTTGATTAAACATTTCTCTTTTCGTCGTGTAGGTTGATGAGCGTTTTCAACACGATTATTTAAGCGTTTGTGAGTCCTATGTTCTGTTTTGGGACACATGTTTTTTATAGTCTCCTAATTGGTTAAAACCTTCGCCTTCAGGCGAAAGAGACTTCAGTCCTTGTTTGTATTCTTAAAATTTTAGTAGAGATGGATTTGCATTTGTGCGTCTCATCTGGTACCCTGA
>CAIVFQ010000203.1 GCA_903905285.1 uncultured Alphaproteobacteria bacterium | reverse complement strand
TCCTTTGTTTTTGTGCCATTCTCACTGACGGTCTGAAGGTTAATATCGCGCATGCGGGCTTGTGCTCGAGCACCGAGTTCGGCGGGGTTATTATGGAGAGGAAGAAAAGGGAAAATCAACGGAAGCAATAATGATTTTTTCGTAACCATTCACCACAATGAACAGGGTCTTTATTTCAATGCGAGTTGAGGATCCGTGGTATGCCGACTTACTTTGCCATTTCGCATTTAAATAAAGACCCTGTTCATTGCGGTGATGTAATAATCCACGCTACACCGCAGGATTTGATTCATCCGTAAAAAACACCGCCGGCAATTTCCCATCGAATAAGCACTGTAATGCATCCGTAGGAGACACCTCATGTTTCTGTGCTGTGAGCAAGTAACTTCGTATGCGACAGAACATTTTGGCGCCATCGATTGAGCGAAAGCAGCCTGATATTTTTTGTTGAACCTTGGTCATTCGGATGTCATTTTCACCACGGTTGTTAGTGAAAGGTACCTCAGGATCGACCATGAACAAGAGTGCATCGTTTTCAAAATCCCTCAACCGCTCCAACAAATTAAGCTCTTTGGTTTTTTTCAACCGCCCTCGCTTAGTCTTTCCATCTGCGTCCTTCTGTTTTTCTGGCGCTGGTGGCATTTCAGCTAGACCCTCTTTTATAATCTGTCGATAGCGGTCACGAAAGACAACCTCCTTCTCACCGACTACCGTATGGGTTTCGCTTGCGGCCACAGCATCACGCATTTCAATCAATAATGTCTGCATGTTTTTGGCCCATACGAACCCCGGGTTATCAGTCACCCACTGTAACTCTCGGATATGGTGCGCGTTACATAATCCATGACGACAAGCATAGATGTAATAGGGCTTCCAGTGGTCATGAACCAACGTCCCCTTAAAATTGGGTAAAACTCCAATCTCATCCATAGCCTTACTTCCACGCTTCTCATGGGGATAAAAATACGTCCACAATTCATTCGAGGCATTGTGCAACCAAATGCGCTTACCGTTTACATTGATCCCCGTTTCATCGGCGTGAATCAATGTACCGTGAATGAGTTTATCTTTGGCTAGTGTCGCAAAGGGTTCGAGTAAGTCATAGGCTTCTTTATTGAAATTAAAAAGACTTCCAACACTGACTGGAATTTGTATTTCATTGACAAAATAGTCTTCTACGCGCTCATAGGGAATGAGTTGGTACTGGGATAGATATACCGCATGCGATTTAACCGATTTCCCATATTGAATCGGACGAGTAAGGCCGACAGGAAAGGCGGCAACATAACGTTTGCCTTTGTCGTTCTCAAGCACCTCTGCGCGATACTCAGTAATGATGCGTGAAATTTTAATATCAACCACTTGTCGTGCCTCAAATCCTGCAGCATGATAATTGCCAGGTGGTAGAGTTGATTGATCCACCTCAATCGGAATAATGTTATCCGGGTTAGCAACCGGTTTTAAATTTTTACCGGTACGACCCGCTTGACCGCCAGGCTTTTTATTCGTTGTTCCTCCGGCTTTGCCTTTATCTCGGTTTGGATCCGTTGATGGGGGCTTACTGCTATTTCGGCTGTTTAATGATAGTCGCCCTGCTAACAAACCAACAATCGTCAAAAGCAATTCAAACATCACTTTCAACGCAGGGGAGAGCCGCTTTTCAGTCTTAAGCAAAGCCTTTGCGTTTTCTATGGTTTCAGTGATGTTAATCTCTTCTATCTTCACGATGCCTACTGCCCAATACTTTGATGAAAGACAGGATAACACGGGCTTTAAACGCCATTTTTTTCTTCCAAGAATAGGGTTTAAGGGCCTTTTAAAAAAATACCTCGGGAGAGCAGTAGCTTGAAAAAAACAGATGCTCAGCGATCTATAAGGAGCATGGTAGGTCGTGATAATATGATGTACGAAGGTTAAGCTGATTTTTAAAAATAATCGTGAAAACCGTGTCAAGCATAATTTTATCTTTTTTTGAAAATATATTGCAGGCGTTCAGAGGGCCCGTATCTCCGCGGTTAGACCCGCAGGGGCTAATTGTGGTGAATGGTTACGCAGATTTTAAGAAAAACTGTAAAATCGCTTCAAGTTTCGCTAAACGAATTGTTTATGAGTAATCATATTGCATAAGTTGTAACCTCAAGTGCTTACACTCTGGCTAGAAAAAAATTTAAACACACAGCGTTTATTGAGTTAAACGACGATATC